>DASWLB010000390.1:0-2320 GCA_036396315.1 Alphaproteobacteria bacterium | reverse complement strand
TCGGCGCGGCGGCCGAGGAAATCGTGCGCCAGCGCATCGTCGAGGCGATCGGCACTCCGTTCGAGCTCCAGTTCGTCTATGTCGACGACATCCCGCGCTCGCGCGGCGGCAAGTTCGAGGATTGCGTGTCGGAGGTCGCGGCCTAGATGCGCGACGGCGCCATCGCCTCCGACGACCGCGCGGACGCGCTGCCCGGCGGGCTCTATCCGCGCTCGGCGGTGGACGGCATCCGCTGGCCCGGCCTGCCGGGGACGGGCGATGCGCTCGCGCTCGCGCTCTTGTTCCAGCTTGCCCGCAGCGAGCGTTGGCCGGCGGGACGGATCGCTGCGCTGCAGCTTCGCCAGATCGAGGCGCTCATCGCCCATGCGATGGCGACGGTGCCGTTCTATCGCGATCGGCTGCGCGCGGCCGGCGTCGGCGGCCCGGCCCTGACGCTCGAGTCGTTCCGCCGCATCCCCATCCTCACCCGCGCCGAGCTGCAGGAAGCGGGACCTGCGCTCCTCAGCCGGGCGGTGCCGAAAGACCACGGCGCGGTCGGCGAGGCGCAGTCCTCGGGCTCGACCGGGCGCCCGGTCTCGGTCACGATCACCGCCGTCACGCGACTGGTCAACCAGGCGATCAACATGCGGGTCCACCGCTGGCACGGGCGCGACTTCCGCGCCAAGTCGGGCGCGATCGTCGCCATGACCTCGCCCGCCGCGGCGCAGGCCGCCGCCGAGGGACGGCCGGCGCGCTGGGCGCTCGGCTACATCTCGGGCCCGCTGCTGCAGTTCGACATATTGCGTCCGCTCGCCGAGCAGCTTGCCTGGCTCGCGCGCGAGGAGCCACGCTATCTCCTCACCTATCCGACCAATCTCCGCGCCCTCCTCGAAATGGCACGCGCGGAAGGCGTCCGGCCGAAGCGGCTCGAGCAGGTGGCGACCATCGCCGAGTCGGGCGATGCGGACCTGCCGGCGTTGTGCCGCGAGGTGTGGGGCGTGCCCGCGCTCGACATCTATTCGGCGCGCGAGACCGGAATCCTCGCCGCCCAGTGCGGCGACGGGCGGCCCTACCACCTGCACCCGGAAGCCGCCTACGTCGAAATCCTCGACGAGGCCGGGCGTCCGTGCGAAGCGGGCGAAACGGGGCGCGTCGTCGTCACCGTGCTGCACAACTTCGCCATGCCGCTCATCCGCTACGACATCGGCGATTACGCCGAGGCGGGCGGCGCGTGCGCGTGCGGGCGCACCCTGCCGACCCTGGCCCGCATCGTCGGGCGCAAGCGCAACATGTTCGTGCTGCCGTCGGGCGAACGGTTCTGGCCGTTCGCCTTCAAGGTCGGCGCGCTCAACGCGATCGCGCCGATCCGCCAGATCCAGCTCGTGCAAAAGACGACGCGCCGCATCGAGGTGCGCCTCGTTACGCCCGCAGCGCTCGACGGATCGCAGCAGGCGCGGCTCCGCGCGCACCTCGCGTCGGTGATCGGCCATCCGTTCGAGTTCGACATCGTGCCGGTCGCGGCGATCCCGCGCTCGGCCGGCGGCAAGTACGAGGACTATATCTCCGAGGTCGAGGCCGAGATGCAGGGGTCGAGGCGATGACGGCGAGCGGCGAGGCGGTCCCCGAATCGGCGGTGACGGGCATGGTGTGGCCGGCCCTGCCCGGGCCGCAGCACCTCAACGCGTTCGCGGTCCTGTTCCAGATCGAGCAGAGCCAGTGGTGGAGCGCGGCCGAGATCCGCGCGAGCCAGCTGCGCCAGGCGGCGGCGCTGATCGCCCACGCCGCGTCCGAGGTGCCGTTCTACCGCGAGCGGCTCGCGGGGCTGGTCGCGCCCGGTGCGGATTCGGTGAACGAGGAGGTCTGGTCCCGCATCCCGGTGCTGACCCGCGCCGAGGTGCAGGAGGCGGGCGAGGCGCTGAACGCGCGCAGCCTGCCGGCCGGCCACGGCGCGCGCAACGACGTCACCACCTCGGGCTCCACCGGCCGCCCGGTGCGCATCCAATCGACCGAACTCGCCGCCCATTTCCGCACCGCCGTGCGGCTCCGCGGCAATTTGTGGCACCGGCGCGACTACGACGGCAAGGTGTGCGCCATCCAACGCCTGTCCGATGCGCACCGCCGCCTGATGGACGGCGGGCAACGGCTCGGCTGGGCCTCGGGCTACGCGACCGGCCCGATCGTCTATCGCGACGTCGCGGGACCGGCCGACGATCACCTCGCCTGGCTCGCCGCCGAGGAACCCGACTACCTCATCACCTATCCGACCACGGCGCGCGTGTTCGCCCAGCGCGCGCTCGAGCGCGGCGTCCGGCTCCAGCGCCTCAAGGAGGTGGACACGATG
>DASWLB010000389.1:0-5192 GCA_036396315.1 Alphaproteobacteria bacterium | reverse complement strand
ATAGGCCGAGATCGAACTCGACCAGAAGACCCGCTTCGCGGTCGCGGATCTGCCACGAGGGCACGACGATGCCTTCCTCGTGCATCCGCGCGGTGATGCCGAAGGGGGCGAGCATCTCGAGGGTCGGCGGATGATAGGACCCGGCGCGCAGGTCGAAGGCGAGGCCGGGTCCCGCCTCGAACACCGTGACCGGCACGCCGCCCTCGGCGAGGACGAGGGCCGCGGCGAGCCCGGCGGGACCCGCGCCGGCGATCAGCACCCTTTCGGTCTCGGCCATGTCGCGACGGCCCGCTGAACGACGCGCGGACTACTTCGCCGGCCGGCGGCGGTAGATGCGCTCGAGCAGCGCGATCAAGGTCCGGCGCTCTTCGGCCGTGATGTCGGCGGCGACGGCGGTCTCGTGGGCGTGCACCAGCTCGAGGAACCGCCCCATGGCCTTCGTGCCGGCGCCGGTCAGCTGGAGCGCGTGCGAGCGCCGGTCGAGCGTCGAAGTCTCGCGTACGACGAGCCCGAGCTCCTCGAGCCGGTCGACGATCTGCACCAGGGTGGACCGGTCGAAGCGCAGCGCCTCGGCGATGGCGCTCTGGCTCACCCCGGGGTTGGCCTCGATCAGCAGCAGCGCGCCCAGCTGCGGCGGGGAAATCTCGTGGTCGCCGAAGGCGGTGGCGAAGTCCTGGAATACGGCGACCTGGGCGCAGCGGAGGTGGAAGCCCAGCAAGTCGGGCAGGATGCCGAGCGAGATCGCGGCGTCGTCCTCGAACGGCCGGCGGCGGAAACGGCGGGGCGCCGTGCGCTTGGCGGCGGCGCGCTGCGCCCGGGGCAGCGACCGGCCGGGCGTGGCGGCAGGCTCCGCGCCTCCGCGTGGACCGGCGGTCATGCGGCTTCTCCCGCAAGTCGGGACTTAATCGCTTCCGGAATCTCCGCCGACCGGAGCCCGCCGTCCGCCGCCGCGCTGCGCATGACGCAGACCCGGACCTCGCGGCCGTCGATCGCGAGAACGTCGCCCTTCCACACGAGATGCTTCACGACGAAGCTGCTTTTGCGCCATTCCTCAATGAAGGTCTCGATCTCGATGTCGGTGAGCCAGGGCAGCGGCGACTTGAAGGTCGCCCCGGCATCGACCAGGGGAAACCCGACGATGCCAAGCTCCTTCTCGACCGCCGGCATGGAGATCCCGGCCGCGTCGAGCAAGTGGTACATGCCGGTGTCGAACCAGCGGAAGCAGTTGGGATAGAACATGATGCCGAGCGGGTCGCAGTCGCCCCACTCGATGCGCAGCCTGTCGCGGACCCTGAGCATGACGCCCGTGTATAGCAGCATCGGGCGGAGTCCGCCAAACCCGCCAGGGCATTAACCGTGCCGCACCGAGATGTCGCGGAAGTTCAGGACGGTGCGCCGCCGAATTCGACCTCGAGGTCGGTCGCGAGCGAAGCGAACGCGCCCTGGAACTCCGCCGCGACGGTGCGCGCCAGGGTGTCGACGTCCCAGGCCTCGCCCGTCGCCACGATGGTCTTGACCGGCCGCGCCTGGCCGAACAGCACCACCTCCGCGCCGTGAACCCCGAACAGCTGGCCGGTCACGGTCTGCGCCATCGACGTGCACAGATAGGCGACGAACGTGCCGACCGCCGACGGCGGCACCTTGAGGGCGCGTTCCTTGTAGGACGCCTGGATCTCGTTGGCGGGCTTGATGGTCTCGATCATGCGGGTGCGGGCGAACGGGGCGACCGCGTTCACCGTGACGCCCGAGCGCAACATCTCGAGCGCGGCGACGCGGGTGAGACCGATCAGCCCGGCCTTGGAGCTCGCGTAGGGCGCCTGGCCGAGATTGCCGTGGATGCCCGCGGTCGAAACGAGGTTGACGATGCGCCCCCACCCGTAAGCGCCGCCCGCCTCGGCGCCGCGGGCCGCCCGCGCGTTCTCGCGCAGGACCGGCATCGTGGCGACCATCAGGTAGTAGGGGCCGGACAGGTTGTTGCGGATCACCGTGTCCCAGTTGTCGGGGTTGCTCTTGAAGATCAGCGCGTCGCGCAGGATTGCCGCGTTGTTCACCACGATGTCGAGCCCGCCGAACTTCTCGACCGCGAGCGCGACCGCCTCCGACGCCGCCTTGGGGATTGCCATGTCGTTGGTATAGGCGACCGCAGCGTCGCCGAGCTTGCCGGCGATCTCCTGGGCGAGGGAAGGGTCGGGGTTCGTGCCGTCGATGGCGGCGCCGTTGTCGGCGACGACGACCTTGGCGCCGCGCTCGGCCAGGGCCCGCACGATGGCCTCGCCGATGCCGCGCCCGCCGCCGGTGACGATGGCGACGCGCCCGTCCAGCCTGTCGCTGTCGCTCATCTCCCCCTCCCGCGCGGCTGTCCCGGAACGGCATCCCGGTCGCCGGCGCCCTTAGCCGCTTATAGCAAAACCGGCCGGGGTCGAACATCGGAACGGTGCCGACGGTGGCCCGGGGGCGTCGGTTCTGTTAAACATTAAGGCAGGATTCCGAAGGATTCGGCGGGAGCGAGGCAACATGGACGTGAGGGAACATGCGGCGAACTTCGTCGACGCGGCGAAGATCACCGGCTACCACGCGCACATCTACTACGACGCCAAGACCAAGCCGATCGCGGCCGAACTGCGCGCCGCGATCGAGGACCGCTTCACCATGGTGATGGGGCGCTGGCACGACGAGCAGGTCGGCCCGCATCCGGTGTCGATGTACCAGGTCGCGTTCGAACCCGACGAGTTCCGGCGTCTCGTGCCGTGGCTCATGGTCAACCGCCGCGGCCTCTCGATCCTCGTCCACCCGAACACGGGCGACGCGTACGAGGACCACAAGACCAACGCGCTGTGGCTCGGCGACAAGCAGAAGCTGCGGCTCGATTTTCTCAAACGCCTGGGCCGGGAGTAGTCCCGCCGAGCGACACCCCTTCGCGCCATAGCCGCGCGAGGACGAGCGCCACCGCTCCGCCCGCCGCCGAGGCAAGCGCCATCGCGAAATAGGCGTGCGGCCCGAACGCCTCGTACAGCCAGCCCGACGCGACCATGAACAGCGCCGTCGCGCCCCCGGCAGCGAGCGAGAAGTAGAGGCTTTGCGCCGTCGTCACCATGTCGGGCGGCACGGCGCGGGCGATGAAGTGCATGGCGGCGACGTGCGTCGCGCCGAACGTCGCCGCGTGCAGCGCCTGCACGACGACGATCGCCGCCCACTGGTCGGTCGCACCCAGCACGACCCAGCGCACCACCCCGCCCGCGGCCGCGAGCAGAAGGAGCCGCGCCGGTCCCAGCCGCTGCGCGACCTGCGCCGCCACCGCGAACAGCACGATCTCGGCGACGACCCCTTCCGCCCAGAACGCGCCGATCCATTCGTCGGGGTGGCCGACCGAGCGCCAGTGCAGGGTGGAAAAACCGTAATACACCGCATGGCTCGCCTGCAGGAGGCTTGCCGCGATCAAGAACAGGGCGAAGGGCCGGCTGCCGAGCAGGAGGCGGAGCGGGGCGTGCGCGCCCTGCGCGGGCGGGGTCCGCATGTCGGGGAGCCCGAGGCTGCCCGCGGTCGTGAGCGCAAAGGCGCCGATCATCAACGTGAGAATCAGCCCTTCGCCGACGCCTGCGCCAAGCGCGCGACCGACCAGGATCGCGGTCGCCATGAACGACACCGAGCCCCACAGCCGCACCCGGCCGTAATTGAGCCCGTGCGTGCGGACCGCGAGCACGGTAAGGCTTTCCGCGAGCGGGAACATCGCCGCCGAGAACAGCGCCGCGAGCACGGTGACGGCGAGGAGCGGCCAGAACCCCTCGGCGAACGAAAACAAGAGGTAGGCGGCGAGCGCCCCGGCCGCGGTGCCGACAATGAACTGCTTGCGGCGCCCGGCCCGGTCGGCGAACGGGGCGAAGGCCGGTCCGGCGAAGATGCGCGTCACGTTGGTCGCGGCGAGCAGGATGCCGATCTCGGCCGGTCCCATGCCGCGAAAGGCGAGCCATACCGGCCAGAACGGCATCTGGATGCCGATCGGCAGGAAGCAGACGACGTAGAACAGCGCGAGGCGCAGCGCGATCATGTTGCGGCGGCGACTCCCTCGCCGCGCCCTTGCGTGGCATACTCCGCCGCCGTTGCGGCAACGATCCGGCCCGCGTCGCGCGGCCGGCCAGAGGCGGGGAGGGCAGCGTCATGGCGCGCGCCACGGTCAAGCGAACGGCACGGGCGAAGGGGCGCGCGCGCGCCAAGACGCGGCGCGCGCCGGCGGCGGTGAAGCCGCGCCGGCCGCTCGCGATCGACTGGCACACCCATATCTTCCTGCCCGAGGTGGTGGAGTTCAACCGCGACCACCTGGTGGTCAACAATTTCCGCCCGCCGACGCCCGAGCAGATGAACCGCACCGGCTTCACGCGCGGCGGGATGAGCTGGGACCCGGACCCCAAGGCGCGGCTCAAGAAGATGGACGAGATGCGCGTCGACATCCAGGTGCTGTCGGCCTCGCTCGTGCATCAGTGCACCTATTGGGCGCCGGCGCACGACGCGCTGCGCATGGACAAGATGTCGAACGACGCCATCGCCGAGATGTGTTCCTACGCGCCGCACCGCTTCGTCGGCATCGCGTCGGTGCCGCTGCAGGCGCCCGACTTGGCCGCGCGCGAGCTCGACCGCGCCGTCAACCAGCTCGGCCTGCGCGGCGCCAACATCGCTTCCTACGTCAACGACGAGGAGATCGGCGAGGCGCGCTTCTGGCCGTTCTGGGCGAAGGCCGAGGAGCTCGACGTGCCGGTCTACATCCATCCCGCCGGCATCCGCGGCGAGCGCTTCCAGAAATACCTGTTGTGGAACAGCGTCGGCCAGACGATCGAGGAGACGATGGCCATGTTCTCGCTGATCCACGAAGGCGTCATGGACGCGTTCCCGAACCTCAAGGTGGTGATGGCGCATGGCGGCGGGTTCCTGCCGTACTATGCCGGGCGCGTCGACCGCAACACCGAAGCCGAGCGGCGCCCCCGCCTCGGCGCCAAGCTCACCGAAGTGGTCAGCGCCTATTTCAAGCGCTTCTGGTACGACACCTGCATGTACGACCCGTTCACCTTGCGCTCGCTTGCCGCGCGCGTCGGGCCGTCGCGCCTCGTCATGGGGTCGGACTATCCGGTGGGCGACCTCGATCCCGTCGGATTCGTCTGGAAGGAGCGGGCCCTGTCGGAAACCGCCAAGGTCGGCATCCT
>DASWLB010000388.1:0-1803 GCA_036396315.1 Alphaproteobacteria bacterium | reverse complement strand
ACGGTCTCGCCCGTCTCCTGCGCACCGCCAGGGATCGACCAGTTGTTCGAGCGCGGCTCCTTGCCGCGGCGCACCAGCAGCACCTCGTCGCCGCGGAACACGACGACGCCGACGGCCGCGTAGGGCCGCGTCGGATAGGTGCGGTCCTCGGCCATGCGCTCAGGTCCCGTGCGGTAGGCGCGCGGGCGAGCCCGCCCGCCGCGGCCACACGAGCCACAGGAACGAAACCACCGTCGCCGCGATCACCATGAGGAGGCCCGCCTGATGCCCGGCCGGGTCGAACCGGCCGGCGCCGAGCGGTTCCCACCGCGCCACGATCTCGCCGATCGCCCATTGGCCGAAGAACGCGACGACGAACGACACCATGTTCTGCGCGGTCGAGACGCGCCCGGCGAGTTCGAGGCGGAAATACTGGCCGTGCACGGCGTAAATCAAGATCACGCTCGAGCCGAAGAACCCGAACGCGAAGCACAGCGGCATCGCCCCCGCCACCGCCTCCGCGGCGAAACCCACTTCCACTGCAAGGGTTAGGACGATCGCCACGCACACCGTCCAGATCGGTCGGATGCCCACGCGCTGCAACGCGTCGGCGAGCGCGCCGCTCAACAAGACGCCGGCCAGGAACCCGCAGTTGAACAAGAACAGACCGCGCGCCACTTGGGCGTCGTCCATGCCGGCCACGTCGCGCAGCCAAGGCGCCGCCCACAGGGTCTGGTAGGCCATGAACGCGGCGGTGTTGACGGCCGCGACCGGGGCGAGACGCCAGAACAACGCGCTGCCGTACACCTGCCCCAGCTCGGCGATCTGGCGCCGCAGGCTCGAGCGCGGCCGGCCGCCTTCGTCCGGCCGCTCAGGCACCGCGAAATAGATCAGCGCCGACGCGGCGACGGTAAGCGCCGCGAGCGCCCAGAAGATGCCGCGCCAGCCGAGGACCGGCATCAGCAGCTCGACCGGGATCGTCGCCGAAAGGGCGCCGAGCCCGCCGAACGCCGTGGTCACGCCGTTCAGGAGCGGGAGACGCTCGCGCGGCCACCACACCGCGTTCGCCTTGAAGCACGCCATCAAGCTGCCCGCGACGCCGAGCCCGATCAGGGCACGCGCGACCGTGAGCCCGGCGAAGCTGTCGCCGACCGCGAACAATACGGCGCCGAGCGCCGCGGCGAGCAGCAGCGCGGCCTGCACGCGGCGGGGTCCGTGGCGGTCGAGGGCGAGGCCGAGGGGAACCTGGATCGCCGCGAAGGCGATGAAATAGGCGGCCGTGAGCAGCCCGAGCTCGGCCGCGCCCAGCCCGATCTCGGCCACGAGGTTGGGCGCGATCATCGCGTTCACCGCGCGGAACACGTAGGACAGGAAGTAGCCGATACCGAACGGGAGCACGACGGTGACGGCGACGGTCATCGCGCGCGGCGCCTGTGCGGCCTGCGACGACGTGGCGATCATCTCGTCCTCCCCGGCGCGGCTTCAGTGCCGCGTTTCGGACGAAACCACACCAGATTAGCCGGCGCGCCGCAAGCCTCGGCGCGGCTTGACCCGCACGGCGCGTCCTCCTACCACTGGCGCATGAAGCCGTTGCACGACATCGCCGACGATCTCGAAGGCGGCCGGACCACCAGCGAGGCGCTCACGGATCAGGCGCTCGCGCGCATCGCCGATCCCGCAGGAGAGGGGCGGCGCACCTTCCTCAAGGTTCACGAAGATGCGGCGCGCGCGGCAGCGCGCGCGAGCGACCGGTTGCGCCGCGCGGGGCTGGTACCCTCGCCGCTCGCCGGCATTCCGGTCTCGGTCAAGGACCTGTTCGACATC
>DASWLB010000387.1:0-4768 GCA_036396315.1 Alphaproteobacteria bacterium | reverse complement strand
CCCGGTCCGGGCGCCGGCCCGGACCTCAAGCCGGCATTATGCGGCCCGGGTCGGGACCTGTCACCCGCCCGCTCAGGCGGCGGCCTCGCGGCAGGTGGTGCGGCGCACGTCGCGCACCTGAGCGAGATCGTCGAACGGGCGCGCGCGGTGCATGGTGGCGAGGTTGTCCCAGATGACGACGTCGCCCACGCGCCATTTGTGGGCGTGGACGAAGCGCGGCTGGGTGGCGAACTCGGCGAGCTCGCGGACGAGCGCGCGGGCCGCGTTCACGGGCATGCCTTCGATGCTGGCGATGTGCGAGGCGAGGTAAAGCACCTTCCGGCCCGAACCGGGATGGATGTGCACCAGCCTGTGGCGCGCCGGCGGCATGCGCGCGAGCTCGTCCGCGGTCGGCTCGTCCCCGCCGCCCATGACGCGCGAATGCCAGTAGGAATGCTCGGCGACGAGCGGCTCGATCCGCACCTTCATCGCCGCCGGCAGCGCATCGTAGGCCGCGCGCATGTCGGCGAACTCGGTGTCGGGTCCGCCGCCCGGCGGCAGCGCGTGGGCGGACAGCAGCGAATACGTCGCGCGCACCTGGGCGAACGACATGTCGGTGTGCCACAGCCGGTTGGCGCGCCGGAACAGGAAGTAGCGGTCGCCCTCGGCGTAGAACTGGCCGTATTCGTCCAAGTTGCTCTGGTCGATGATCTCGGGATGGCGGATGCGCGGCGCGAATCCGGGACGCGTGGTCGCGGCGCGCGTCGCCTGGACCGGACCGAGGCGCCGGCTGAACGCGATGTGCTGCTCGTCGGTGAGCGGGCGCTCGTGACGCATCGCGCACACCGCGTAGCGGTTCATGGCGGCGACGATTTCGGAGATCGTCGCGTCGTCGACGGGCCGCGACAGGTCGATGCCCGATATCTCGGCGCCGAATTCGGCATGGACCGGAGTGACCGCGATCGGCATGAGCGGGCCGCTTCTCACGTCTTGGGGAAGGCCGGGGCGGTGTGCTCGTCCTTCCAGTGCGCCGGCCCGACGCCCTTCTGTTCGGGCCGCGCCCGCCAGGAGGAGCCGTAGAAGGCCGGGTCTTCGCCGGGGTGGAACACGCACGGCACCCAGGCGTCGTCGACGCAATCCATGTCGGAGTACGCCTCGCTGAGACCGCCCGCCGGGTTCCAGATGTACCAGGACATCGAGGAACTCACGTTGTGGCGGAGCGGGCCGACATTGGTCTTCCAGCCGCCTTCCTCGACCTGGGTGCCCAACAGCATCACCTCGTCGAAATCGCGGAACTCGTAGGCGACGTGCTGGAACCCGTACGCCGTGCCGCCTTGGAGCAGCAGCGAGTGGTGGTCGGCGGCGCCGGCGCAGCGCATGAACAGCCCGCCCCGGCTCATGTCGTCGGTGAGCCGGAAGCCGAGCCGCTCGATGTAGAACCGCGCCGCCCGCCGGTGGTCCCTGGGCGACCAGTACACGACGTGGCCCATGCGCGCGGGCCCCACCTTGCGCAGCACCGTGCCGTCGGCGGGCCGGTTGAGGCGGCCGAAATTGAGCACGGAGTTGGTCGCGGGCAGCTCGCTTTTCGGCGTCGTGCGCTCGGTCACCATGAAGCCGATGTGATAACCGTCGTCGTCCACCGTGCGGAGGACGCCGCGGTTGTCGCGCCGCACGTCGCGGTCGCGGCCGAGCTCGGCGCCGATCGCCTCGAGCGTCGCCGCGGTATCGACGCCCCACACCACCTCGCGCGCGGTCGACTCGTTGAGCGGCGCCCAATCGATGGTGGCGGGCGGGAGCGCCCCGTCGTCCGCACGGCGCAGCGCGATTGTCGTGTCGTTGGGCAGGCGGAACTCGCAGCCCGCTTCGCCCTGCTCGGCGCATTCGAGGCCCCAATCGCGGTGGAACCGCGCGGCGAGCGCGAGAACGGCGACGCCGTAGGTGATCCGCTCGATGCCGACGATGTTCATGGGCGCTTCCCGTGCGAGGGTCCGGCAACGCCCCATTGGACGGCGGAACCGTGCGGAATGCAACCGGCGCGGCGCGGCGCGGCCGGGCAGCCGCGTTCAGCGCGCGCGGACGAGCACGACCGTGCCCGCAGCCATCAATACGGCGGCGACACCGAAGCCCAACACCGGCGAGACGGCCGTCCAGAGCACGCCCACGGCCGTGCTCGAGGCGAACTTTGCGGCGCCGTTGACGGTGCCGAGCGCGCCATAGCTCGTGGCGAGCGTCTCGCCGCTCACCATCTCGGCGGTGACGGTCGGTTCCAGCGCCTCTTGAACGGCGACGTAAAGACCGCCGACGAAGAAGATCGCCCCGAGAATCGCAATGCCGTCGCCGCCGACGACGAAGGCAAGCGTCGTGAGCACGGCGGTCAGGCCGCCCAAGCCATAGCCGACGATGAGGACGGTGCGCGAGCCGTACCGATCGGCCAGCACGCCGATCGGGTACGAGGCGGCGACCTGAACGACATTGCGCCAGACATAGAGCAGTCCGGCCATCTGCGCTGCGGCGACGATGCCCATCGAGGGCGTGAGCAGCTGCGTGGCTGCGAGAATGAGGAGACTGTGCGAGAAATCGCCCGCACCGAAGATGCCCACCGCACCCAGATACCGTTTGAACCGCGCCGGCAGTCCGCGCAACGTCGAGAAGAACTTCAGCGCCGGATTGGGCGAGTGCTCGGGGTCCTTGACCAGGACCAGGAAGGCGACGACGGCCAGGAAACCGGGAACGAGCGTGAGCCAGAACACGAGCCGGAACGGCCCCGTCGCATCGTCCCAGGCGAGGTCCTGGGCCCAACCCAACAGGGCCACGCCGAGAAGCGGCCCGGCGACCGCGCCGATCGTGTCGGTCGCGCGGTGAAACCCGAAAGCCCGACCTCGCGTCTCCGGCGCAATGGCTTGCGCCAGGATGGCGTCGCGCAGGGGACCGCGCAGGCCCTTGCCGAACCAGGACAGGGTTCGTCCGATCAGGATGAGGGGCCAGCCGATCGCGACCGCGATCAGCGCCTGGCCGACGGGTGTCAAGGCGTAACCGACGAGCACCAGCGCCTTGCGGCGACCGAACTTGTCGGCGAAATACCCGGCGGCCATCTTCGTGAAGCTCATGACGCCGTCGGCGATCCCCTCGATGATGCCGAGAGCGGCCGCCGGGATGCCCAGCACGGCGAGGAAGCCCGGCAGGATGACCGTGGTCGTCTCGTAACAGAAGTCGCCGAGCGCGCTGGTCACGCCGGCGCCGACGACCGTCCGGTTGAGCCAGCCTCGCCGCTCCGGCGCCGTTCCGTTCGCAGGATCCTCGACGCGCGCCCGACCGTTATCGGTCGGCGTCGTCATCGCGCCCACGCGAAGCCGGGAAGCATCGGAGCGCGCTCCGACGCCGACACCGTCTTCGTCGCGCGAAGACCGGTTACTGCGCGGCTTCGCGCGCGTCCACCTTGCGCATGAAATCGACGAACACGCGGGTGATCTCGGGCTCGTAGGGCGCCCATTCGTCGAACGGTATGAGAGGCACGTCCTGGTCGGCGATCGGCAGCTCGTGCAGCACGCTGCCCGGGATCATGCGGTGGGCGACGCGGCCGCTTTCCGAGGAATGCGTCTTGTCGTTGCCGGGGATGACGATGGTCGGCGCCTTGATGGCGTCGAGCTCGGCCTGCGTCACGCCCATCACCGGCAGGTTCGCGCCGGCGGCGAACAGGTCGCGCAGCTTGGTCATGATGGCGACGAAGCGCTTCGGGTCCATCTGCATCAGCTTGTCGCGGTTCGCCGGGTTGGCCGCGATGCGCTCCTTGTAGGCGTCGGTCGCGCACACCGCCGCCATGCCGCCCTCGTTCGCCGCGCGGATGAACTGGCCGTAATAGTTCTCGGGCAGGCGTTCGGCGGCGAACTTGCCGCCGGTCACGCGGAACAACAGGAGCGCGCGCACGGATTCGGGATGGCGGATACAGAACAGCATCGCGGTGCGCGCGCCCGACGACGAGCCGCCGATGAAGGCGGGCAGCACGCGGTGCTGCTTCAAGAGCTCGTTCAAATCGTCGGCCCACACCACCTCCTCGACCTCCTTGTCGTCGAGCAGCATGTCGGAGGCGCCGGTGTTGCGCCGGTCGTGCAGGAACACGCGGTAGCCGTTGGCGGCGATCTTCTTGGCGAGCGGCAGGAACTCGTCGTAGCCGCGCCGCCCGCCGGTGATGAGCGCGACCGCCGGGCCGGCTTCGCCGACGATCTCGTACCTCAGGTTCAGTCCGCGCACCTTCGCCGTCGCCATGTCGTCCTCCCAATCCGCGTTGTCGCCACTCTAGAACGGATTCGGTCGCGCGGGAAACGCCCCTCATCCTTCGAGACGCGGTGCTGCGCACCGCTCCTCAGGATGAGGAGCAAAGAGAAAACACCTCATCCTGAGGAGCCCGCCGTAGCGCGTAGCGCGAAGGCGAGGCGTCTCGAAGGATGAGGTCGCGGCGCCTCAGCGCCTTGGCGCGATCAGCCCTTCCTTCTCCATCAGCGGGTAAATGCCGCCGCCCCGCATCAACGCGAGCAGCCGGTCGGGGATCGGCAGCGGCGTCAGGGCGGCGCCGGTGCGCGGGTTGCCGACGGTCCAGCTGTCGGGATCGAACTCCGCCGTGTCGCCCTCCGCGAACGCGGCGTTGCAGCCCGCGCATTCGAGCGCGAGGAAGCCGAAATTGACGCTGTTGCGGAAGAACAGCCCGTTGATCGATTCGGCGAGCAGGAAGGCGACGCCGAGATTGCGCAGCGAGCGCGCCGCCGGCCGGTTCGACCCCATGCCGAAATTGCGC
>DASWLB010000386.1:0-5163 GCA_036396315.1 Alphaproteobacteria bacterium | reverse complement strand
ACTTGGTGGTCGTTCGACATGAAGCCGGAATCGACCGCCGCGCGCGAGGCGCCGATGGCGGCGCCCAGCCGGTCGGCGACGGGCTCGATCAGCTTGAAATTCTCGGCGCTCTGCATGCCGCGCCCGCCCGAGACCACGACGCGCGCCGCGGTCAGTTCGGGCCGCTCGGACTTGGTGAGCTCCTGGCCGACGAACTCCGAAAGGCCCGGATCCGCGGCGGGCGCAACCGGCTCGATCGGAGCGGCCGCCGGGCCATCGCTCGCGGCCGGGAACGCCGTGGTGCGCACGGTCAGAACCTTGATCGGGTCCTTGGAGCGGACGGTCGCGAGCGCGTTGCCGGCATAGATCGGGCGCACGAACGTGTCGGGGTCGACGACCCGCACGACTTCGGAAACCTGCGCGACGTCAAGCAGCGCGGCGACGCGCGGCGCCACGTTCTTGCCGAAGGTCGTGTTCGAGGCGAGCACGTGGCTGTAGTCCGGCGCCATTCCATGCACCAGAGTGGCGACGTTCTCGGCGAGCCCGTGGCGGTAGCGGACATCGTCCGCGGCAAGCGCCTTGGCGACGCCCGCGACGCGCGCGGCCGCGGCCGCCGCCGGGCCGCACCCGTCTCCGGCCACCAGCACCGCGACGTCGCCGCCGATCGCCTGGGCCGCGGAAACGACGTGCCGCGTCGCCGGGGCGAGCGAGGCGTTGTCGTGATCGGCGACCACCAGCACCGCCATCTCAGATGACGCCCGCCTCGGTCTTGAGCACCGCGACCAGCGCGGCGACCGAGGGGACCTTGCGCCCGGCGGTGCGCTTGGGCGGCTCCTCGATCTTGAGGGTCTGGAGGCGGGGGGACACGTCGACGCCGAGCTCCTCGGGCGTTAGCGCCGCGATCGGCTTCTGGCGCGCCTTCATGATGTTGGGCAGGGTCGCATAGCGCGGCTCGTTCAGCCGGAGGTCGGTCGTGAGCACCGCGGGAAGCTTGAGCGACAGGGTCTCGAGCCCGCCGTCCACCTCACGCGTCACCTTGGCCCGACCGGCCGCGATCTCGATGCGCGACAGGAACGTGCCCTGCGCCCAGCCGAGGAGCGCCGCCATCATCTGGCCGGTCTGGTTGGAATCGTCGTCGATCGCCTGCTTGCCGAGGATCGCGAGTTCGACGCCCTCGCGCTGGGCGATGGCGGCGAGCAGCTTCGCCGCGGCGAGCGGCTGGATCTCTGCCTCGGTCTTGACGTGGATGCCACGGTCGGCGCCCATGGCGAGCGCCGTGCGGATCGTCTCCTGCGCCGCAGCGGGGCCGATCGAGGCCGCCACAATCTCGGCCTCGATGCCGCCTTCGCGCAACCGGAGCGCCGCCTCGACGCCGATCTCGTCGAACGGATTCATCGCCATCTTGACATTGGCGGTCTCGACGCCGGTTCCGTCCGCCTTGACGCGAACCTTCACGTTGGCGTCGATGACCCGCTTCACGGCGACGAGTATCTTCATCGGGCTCCGGAGTTTGGTCGGTCGTAGTCTGTGGGTCGGGCGCGGCCAGTTAAGAAATCGGGCGCCCGCGCGTCGCTACGACCGGTCGGGCAGGGGTCTTTTCGCAGGTGCACACTAAGGATGCGTAAACGACCTGTCAATCTTGACGGTAGCGTGACATACCCGTGCCATATTGCGGGCAGTCAGGGGCGCATCATCAGGAAGAAAGCCCCAATCAGCAGCACGGCGATCAGCTGGGTGATCACGCGCATCCGCATCAACTTATTGGAATTCTTGGAATTAAATTGGCCGCCGCGGAACATGGAGACAACTCCCACGACGAGCACGGCAAACGTCGCGGCGACCGCGATCGGAATTAGAATCGATACAAAAGCAGCCATTTCTTTACCGAGGAAGGGCGAATCTCGAGCGCCGAGCAGACGCGTACCGGCCCGTCCGGGGCGCCGCCGGAGGGTCTGCCATTGTGCGGCGCACCATTAATGCTTAGAAGACTTCGCCCCGCGACGCTAGAGTGACGTGATGACTCTCCTCGCCCGCGTCAACGAATGCAATGCCCACGATCTGGGGAACTTCCTGCCCTTTTTCGTCGAGGGCACCCGGGTCGGCTGGGTCAAGAAACCGTTCGCGCTGAGGCTCGCGCGGTTCGGCGAGGAATTCGCGGTCGCCGCCGATGCCGTGGCGATCGCGCCCCACCTCGCGACGACGGAAGCGCGCAGCGCCGCGATGGCGCGGGTTGTCGCCCGCCTCGTCGAAGACGGCGCGGTCCGCAATGCGCGCGGCGAGATGTATGGCGTGGGCACCGACTTCGCCGCGCCGCCGCTGTTGAAGATGGAGCGGGCCGCAGCGCCCTTGTTCGGCGTGCGCGCCTACGGCGTCCACCTCAACGGCTTCGTGCGCATGGCGGACGGCACCGTCCACCTGTGGGTCGGGCACCGCTCGACGACGACGGCGAATTTCCCGGGAGAGCTGGACAATCTGGTGGCCGGCGGCCAGCCGGTCGGGCTCGGGCTCGCCGAGAATCTGGTCAAGGAATGCGGCGAGGAGGCCTCGATCCCGCCGAAACTCGCCCAGCGCGCCGTGCCCGTCGGCTGCGTCAGCTATTGCCTCGAGACGGAGGAGGGGCTGAGGCCGGACGTCCTGTTCTGCTACGACCTCGATCTGCCGCCCGACTTCGTGCCGCGGAACAATGACGGCGAGGTCGCGTCGTTCTACCTGTGGCCGGTCGAGAAGGTCATGCAGGTCGTCGCCTCGACCCGCGAATTCAAGTTCAACTGCAACCTGGTCAACATCGACTTCTTCGTCCGCCACGGCTACCTCAAGCCCGACCATCCGGACTATGTCCGGATCCTGCACGGGCTGCACGCCTGAGTCGGCCGAGCGCCTCCCCCCGGACCGCGTGGCGTGCTAAGCTAAGTTGCCGTTCGGGAACCGCGGCGCGCGTCGAACGAGGTCGCCCCGTGCTGACGATGTGTCGTTTCGCAGCCCTGCTCCTCGCCCTTGCCCTTGCGCCGGGAGGCGCCCGAGCAACCGATCTGCCGGTCGACCTCGAGCTCGTCCTCGCGGTCGACGTCTCCGGCTCGATCGACGAAGAGGAGGCGCAGCTCCAGCGCCAGGGCTACATGGCGGCGATCGTCGACCGCGACGTGGTCGCGGCGATCCGGTCCGGGGTGCTCGGACGCATCGCCCTCACCTACGTCGAATGGTCCAACGCCGAGATGCAGACCACCGTCGTGGGCTGGCGCATGATCGACGGCGAGGCGACGGCGCGCGAGTTCATCGCTGCGCTCTCCGCCGTCCCGGTGGCGCGCGGCCGCTTCACCTCGATCAGCGGCGCGATCGATTATTCCGTTCCGTTGTTCGAAAACAACGACTTCGAAGGCACGCGCCGGGTGATCGACATTTCTGGCGACGGGGCGAACAACCGCGGCCGTTCCGTGACGGAAGCGCGCGACGAGGCGGTCGCGCGCGGCATCACCATCAACGGACTTCCCATCGTCAACGACCGGCCCAACTTCTTCGGCCGGCCCATGCCGCATCTCGACCTGTACTACCGGGACTGCGTCATCGGCGGGCCCGGCGCGATGTACGTCATCGCCAAGGATTTCCCCGACTTCGCCGAGGCGGTGCGCCGCAAGCTCCTGCTCGAGATCGCGAACCTGTCCCCAGCACCCGAGCCCATCCGGCCGCGAATACACCTGGCCGCCGGCGAGTCCGATGCGCCCGGTTGCGACGCGGGCGAACGCGAGTGGCGCAGCCGATTCCGCAACCAGTTCTGATCAGCCGTCGCCGATCTCACAGACGACGATCCGGTCGTCGTACACCGACCCGACCAGCAGCATGCCGTTTGTCGCCGCGGCGACGCTCGCGCCCGAAATCTGTCTGCCGTCGTCGCGGTACAATGGTTCGATCCGCACCGGCGCCGCGGCCGGATAGAGCCGCGCGACCTCGGACGGCGCCGTCCTGACGCCGATCCTGAAGTCCCCGGTCAAGGCATAGATCGTGAACCGGGCGAGATCGGGGTGCCCGGCGACGAGCAGGCGCCCGCGCCGGTCCCACGCGAGGTTGTCGGGTCCGAATCCGAGCGCAACTGTCCGGTCCGGGGCGTCCCGCGGTTTCGGCGTCCCTTCTGGCCGCAAGTCGAACGCATGCACCGCGGCATCGCGCGTCGAGGCGACGTAGAGGGTACGCCGGTCGGCGGAGAGCGCGATGCCGTTCGGGTAGAGCAGCCCGCGGGCGACGATGCGCAGCCGCGCGCCTTCCGGCTTTGCGCCATCGTAGTGCACGACCGTGCCCCGGCGCATCCGGAACAGGTCCTCGGCGGTGCGCGCGAGACCGCCGCCCGCGGCGTGATCGTTGGTCACGTAGAATTCGGCCCGGCCGGCCGCTGCGACGTCGTTCGGGCTCGAGATCAGCGGATCGCGCACCGTGCCCAATGGGCCGCGGTGAAGGAAGGCGCCGAGGCTCAGATCGAAGATCTCGACCGAATGTCCGTCCTCGAGGTCCTTTCCGACGCGGATGCGGCCGTGATTGACCACGAACAGGGTGCGGCGCCCGTCTTGCGTCACGAAGAGATCGATGCCGTGCGGGCGGAAATCGTTGGCGGCGCCGAACGCGGTGGTCATCGGCCGCGCGGCGGCGCGCAGCGACGGACGCGGCGGCAGCGGCGCGATCGGCAGCGCGTAGATGCCGTCGAGCGCCGATTGCGAATCCCGACGGTCGTAGATCGAGAGATAGGCAACGCCCGCACGCTCATCGATGACGATGTCCTCGATGCCGCGCAAAATCGTTTCGGATCTCTGGTCGGTGACGGAGACCGCCTGGCAATCGCGCGCCGGCGGCTCCGCACTGGACGCGGCCGCGATGAACGGAAGCAGCGCCGCCGCGAGGAAGGAACGGGTGACAGGCGTCATGACGTCGTAGCCATGTGGACGAGGGCCCGAACCTCCTCCGGCGTGCGGCCGGCCTCGCGCAAGCTGCGCAGGGTGGCCGCGCGATCGCGCTTGGCGAGCCGCCGTCCCGACGGATCGGCAAGGAGACCATGATGGTGATATTCGGGAACCGGGAGGCAGAGGAGTGCCTGCAACAGCCGGTGCACGTCGGTCGCCGCCAACAGGTCCTCCCCGCGCGTCACCAGCGTCACGCCCTGCAACGCATCGTCGACCGTGACCGCAAGGTGGTAGCTCGTCG
>DASWLB010000385.1:0-1933 GCA_036396315.1 Alphaproteobacteria bacterium | reverse complement strand
GGTCACTTCAGCCGGTCCCGTGAGGCTCCAGCTCGGCGCCGGCAGCGCAGCCGCGCCGTCCGCGCGCCGGGCGCGGCCGAACCTGCCTTCGGTGATCCTGGTGAGCGAGTCCTTCGCCATCGCGCCGCCACGCACTTGCCGGCCGGAGACGGCCGGGATTCGACGAAAACGCAATATACCCCTGGCGGCCGAGGCAAGTCCAACTCAATAGTGGTTTGTTTTCAAATATCTCCACGGCGTTACCGAGATTCCGGTTGATCCTCGTCAAGAAACCGTCGAATTAGATTGGTTAACGGTTGTCGCCATCCCGAGGCAAGTCCATATTTGCCGGCATGAGCGACTATCTGGTGTCCCCCGACCCCGCAGATCCCCGCCTGACGCGCCGTGTCGCCGGCCTCGACCAGGAGGCCCGCCCCATCGAAACCTCGGTCACGGTCGAGCGGCCGCTCACCCTGTATCTGAACGGCCAGGAGATCGTCACGCTGATGACGGTCGGAGACTACCCCGACTGCCTCGCGGTCGGCTACCTCCTAAATCAGAACATGCTGCGGCCGGACGACGGGATCACCGGAATCGACGTGGATGAGGAGACCGAGACCGTCGTCGTGCGCACCGAGCGCGCGACCGACTTCGAGGAGAAGCTCAAGAAGAAGACGCGCACCTCGGGCTGCGCCGTCGGCACCGTGTTCGGCGACGTAATGGAGAAGTTCGACTCGGTTGCGCTCGATCCCGGCGCGGTCGTGCGCACCTCGTGGCTTTATGCGCTCGCCAAGAAGATCAACACGACGCCGTCGCTCTACCTCGAGGCCGGCGCGATCCACGGCTGCGTGCTGTGCGAGGCCGACCGGCCGCTCGTCTACATGGAGGACGTCGGGCGCCACAACGCGGTCGACAAGATCGCGGGCTACATGGCGCTCAACGGCATGACTGCCCAGGGCAAGATGTTCTACACGACCGGCCGCCTCACCTCCGAGATGGTGATCAAGACCGTGCAGATGGGCGTGCCCGTCCTGATCTCGCGCTCGGGCTTCACCGCCTGGGGCGTCGAGCTGGCGCGGCGCGCCGACCTCACCCTCATCGGCCGCGCCAAGGGACGGCGCTTCATCGCGCTCGCGGGCGAGCACCGCATCGTCTACGACGCCGACCCGCGCGCAGTTTCCGACGAGCCCCGCACGGTCCAGCGCAAGGCCAGCGTCGAAGAGGATGCGGCCTGACGGGCAAATAAGCTCTTCCGTTCGCCCTTCGATACGCGCCCCCTCGCAAGGCTCGGGCGCGCACTCAGGGCAAACGGTTCTGTTTCAATTGAAATGACCTCCGTTCAACGAATCGCCGGCGTGCTGCTAGCCGGCGGGCAGTCGCGGCGCATGGGCGGCGGCGACAAGTGCCTGCGGACGCTCGGCGGCGAGACGATCCTCGCCCGCATCCTCGCGCGCGTGCGCCCGCAAGTCGGGCCGCTCGTGCTCAACGCCAACGGCGATCCGGCGCGTTTCGCTTCTTACGGAATCCCGGTCGCCCGAGACGTGGTCGAAGGGTTCGCCGGGCCGCTCGCCGGCGTCCTCACCGGCCTCGAATGGGCGCGCGCGAATGGGCCCGAATGCCCGCTCGTCGCGAGCTTCGCCTGCGACGCGCCGTTCCTGCCCGAGGACCTCGTCGCACGTCTGCACGCGGCGATGAAACGCGACGGCGCCGATCTCGCCTGCGCCACCTCGGGCGGGCGCGAGCATCCGGTGTTCGGGCTGTGGCCGGTCGCGCTCGCCCACGCGCTGCGCCGCGCGCTGGTCGATGAAGACATGCGCACGGTGGACGCGTTCACCGCGCGCTACAAGCTCGCCCGCGCCGACTTCGCCTGCGATCCGGTCGATCCGTTCTTCAACGTGAACGCGCCCGAGGACATGCGCGAAGCCGAATCGCTGCTCGCCCGCGCTTGACAGCG
>DASWLB010000384.1:0-13097 GCA_036396315.1 Alphaproteobacteria bacterium | reverse complement strand
TGGATGGAGTCCTACCGCGACCAGATCCGCCGGGCGAACAACCCGACCGGCCGGCTGGCGGCGGCCGAGTAGCGCGGGTCCGGCGCCGATGCGTGCCGCGCTCTATCGCCGGCAAGGTCCCGCGCGGGAGGTGCTCGAGCTCGTCGAGATGGCGACGCCCGAGCCCGCTCCCGGCGAGGTGCGCGTCCGGCTCGCCACCTCGGGCGTGAATCCGTCGGACGTCAAGTCGCGCGGCGGCGTGTTCCGGCGTCCGATGCCATTTCCGACGATCGTTCCGCACAGCGACGGCGCCGGGGTGATCGACAAGGTCGGCGCGGGCGTCGCGGACTCGCGCGTCGGCGAGCGGGTGTGGACCTACAACGCCCAGTTCATGCGCCCGTTCGGCACGGCGGCGGAGTACGTCACCCTGCCCGCAGCACAGGCGGTGCGGCTGCCCGACCGCGCCGGGTTCGATGTCGGCGCGTGCCTCGGCATCCCGGCCCTGACCGCGCATCGCGGGGTCACCCTGTTCGGACCGGTTGCCGGGCTCACCGTGCTGGTCCAGGGCGGCGCCGGCGCGGTCGGCCACTACGCCGTGCAGATCGCCAAGGCCAAGGGCGCGACCGTGATCGCCACGGTAAGCTCGGAGGCAAAGGCCCGGCACGCGCGCGAGGGCGGCGCCGACCACACCGTCAACTACCGCAGCGAGAACATCGCCGAGCGCGTGCGCGAGATCACCCGCGGCGCCGGAATCGACCGCATCGTCGAAGTCGATTTCAGCGCGAATTCAAATACATACGCCGGAATTCTCGGCCGGCGCGCGAAGATTGCGGTGTACGGTTCCGGCAACGCGCCCGCCACCATGTCGGTGGGCGGCTTCGTCAACATCGAGCCGACGATCCAGTTTTACATCGTCTATCAACTCGACCCCGAGCCGCTCCGCGCGGGCATCGCGGAGCTGACCGCGATGATCGAGCAGGGCGCGTTGACGCACTCCGTCGCGCGCCGGCTGCCGCTTGCCGAGATCGCCGCCGCGCACGAAGCCGTCGAGGGCGGCGCGGTCATGGGCAACGTCGTCGTGGATATCGCCGCGCTCGCCTGATCTCCGCGCCCGAGCCGTTTCAGGAACCGGATGTGGGAGAGAATCATGCCGCGCAGCGAGACCGCGTTGTACGGCATGCCGTGGCGCGCCGCCTCCTCTCGAATGATCCGCGTGATCGCCACGTAATGGATGTGGGCAACCGTCGGAAACAAGTGGTGCGCGGCGTGCGCGTTCACCCCGCCGGCGATGAAGTTCGCGACGCGGCTTTCCGGGCTCCAGTCGAGCGAGGTGATCAGCGCGTGGGTGACCCAGCTGTGCGGCACCCGCCCATCCGGTCCGACGTTGGGAAACACCGTCTCCTCGGCGAAATGCGTGCCGATCAGGAGCGTCACGAACAGCGCGGAGGCGACGAAGCTCATCACCAGCGCGCCGGCGACGATGTGCCACCACGGCCGATCCAGAGCGGCGAACGGGATGGCGAAGACGATGGCGACGTAGGCGAGCTTGCAGGCGGCGAACAGCGCGTACTGGCCGATGGGATGGCGGATGTCGCGCATGTTGGCGAGGCGCCGCTTGAACAGATATTCGAAGTCCTGCCAGAACACCGAATGCACGTCGACCAGCCAGAAGATGAGCGGCGCGTAGAGATGCTGCCAGCGGTGGTACCAGCGACGTCTCTGGTTGGGCGACAGGCGCAGGAAATAGGTCGTGTCCACGTCGATGTCGCAGCCGTTGACGTTGGGGAACACGTGGTGCGACTTCACGTGACGCAACCGCCAGAGATAGGCGTTGGCCCCGAGGACGGTGAAAACGACGGTCTGGACGACCGTGTTGAGCCGGCGATGGGGCGACAGCGAATTGTGGGCGGCGTCGTGGCCGACATTGAGCGCGAGCAGGAGCGCGGAGATGCCGAACCCGATCGCGAAAAGCTGCAGGACCCACGCCTGATGTGAATTGGCGAGGACGAGAGCGTAGAACAGCGCCGCCAGCGAGCCGAACAGGAGCCCCTTCAACACGATCGTCCCGTCGTCGAAGCGGCTCTTGCCGCTCGATTCGAGGTAGGCGGCGACGCGCCGCTTCACCGCGGCGAAGAACGCATCGCCATCGTCGCGGGTAAATTTCGCGGGGTCGTCCCACGGCTCCGATGCCGCCTCGGCTCCCACAGGCTCCGCCGGTCGCAACGCAAGCGCCGCATTTGTCGCCATGATCCTTCCCCTCGCCGCCTTCGGCTCCCTATGCGCCCAAAGACGGGAACAGCAAACCGGCCCGCACCGCCCGACGCGGCCGTTCGGTTCGCGTGGCATCGCCGCCGCCGATCGTCTAATTTCGCGGTGATGACGAGCCGTCGGTACGGGCGCGCGCAGGACAACCTTCCATGCTGATCTTCCGCCAGCTGTTCGATCCGCAATCCTCGACCTACACCTACCTCCTTGCCGACAGGGACGCGGGCGAAGCGGTCCTGATCGATCCGGTGTACGAAGAGGCGCCGCGCGACGCGGCGCTCGTCCGCGAGCTGGGTCTCCGCCTCCTCTACACCCTCGATACTCATGTCCACGCCGACCACGTGACCGGCGGCTGGGCGCTGAAACGGCGGCTGGGCTCGAGCATCGCGGTTTCGGCCGACAGCGGCGCCGAGGGCGCCGACCGCTATCTCAAGGATCGCGACGGGGTGAAGTTCGGCAAGCGATACCTTCAGGTGCGCGCGACGCCGGGTCACACCAACGGCTGCCTCACCTATGTGCTCGACGACGAGACCATGGCCTTCACCGGCGATTGTGTGCTCATCCGCGGCTGCGGCCGGACGGATTTCCAGCAGGGCAACGCGCGCACCATGTACCGTTCGGTGCACGCCCAGATCTTCTCGCTGCCGCAATCGTGCCTCCTGTTCCCGGCGCACGACTATCGCGGTCTTACCGTGACCAGCGTGGACGAGGAACGCCGGTTCAACCCACGGCTCGGCGGCGAGCTTTCGGAGGACGATTTCGTCGGCTACATGAAGAATCTCGGGCTCGCCCATCCCAAGCAGATCGACATCGCCGTGCCGGCCAACCTGACATGTGGGCGGCGCGAGGGCGCGAACGATATCGCCGACGTCCCGGGCTGGGCGCCGCTTAACCTCACCTTCGCGGGAATCTGGGAGATCCAGCCGCACTGGGTGGAGGAACATCTGCGCGACGTGACGATCGTCGACGTGCGCGAGCCCGACGAGTTCGACGGCCCGCTCGGCCACATCAAGGGTGCGGTGCTGGTGCCGCTCGGCACGCTCGCCGCCGAAGCGGCGAAGATCCCGAAGAGCCGGCCGGTCGTCACGGTCTGCCGCGCCGGCGGCCGGTCGGCGCAGGCGACCGTGATCCTCGCCAAGGCCGGGTTCGACCGCGCAGCGAACTTGGCCGGCGGCATGCTGCGCTGGCGCGCCCAGCGCCTGCCCGTCGAAGGCGGCCGCGACTGAGCGGTCGCGGTTGACGCCGGGGCGCAAATCCCCGTTAGATCGCGGGCAACACGGCCGATGCGGCCGCGATCGAGCCTTTCGGGGAGATGCCGACCATGGCCGCCAGCGCAAAGCCCTTCACCGTCGCCCTCGAGGAGCACTACTGGGACGAGGAGCTCGCCAAGCACTTCACCGGCCGCGACGGCTCGCGCGCGCCGCGCATCCTCGAACGGCTGTTCGATCTCGGTGCGCTCCGCATCAAGGAGATGGACGAGGTCGGAATCGACGTGCAGGTGATCTCGCACGGCGCGCCCTCGACCCAGCGGCTGGATGCGGCAACCGCGGTGCGGCTCGCGCGCGAGGTCAATGACCGGCTGCACCGCGCCGTCGAGGCCCATCGCGACCGCTTTGCCGCCTTCGCGGTGCTGCCGACCCCCGACCCCAAGGCGGCGGCCGACGAGCTCGAGCGCGCGGTCGCGCGGCTCGGCTTCAAGGGCGCGATGATCCACGGGCTCACCAACGGCACGTTCCATGACGACAAGCGCTTCTGGCCGATCTACGAGCGCGCGAAGGCGCTCGACGTGCCGATCTACGTCCACCCGGCCTACCCGCATCAAGGCGTCGTCGACCTCTACTACAAGGACTACGTCGCCGACTTCCCGGGCTTTCCGACGGCGGGGTGGGGCTTCACGGTGGAGACCGCGACGCAGGCGATCCGCCTCGTAATCTCGGGCGTGTTCGACGAGTATCCGGGGCTCAAGATCATCCTCGGCCACATGGGCGAAGGGTTGCCCTTCCTGTTGTGGCGCATCGACCAGGCGCTGTCGCGCCCCGGCAACCGGCGCACGACCTCGTTCCGCGACACGTTCTGCGAGCATTTCTGGATCACGACGAGCGGCAACTTCTCGACCCCTGCGCTGCTCTGCAGCGTGCTCGAGATGGGCGCCGACCGCGTGCTGTTCTCGGTGGACTGGCCGTTCGTCGCCAACCCGCCCGGCGCCGAATGGATGCAAGGCTTGTCGATCTCGGCCGAGGACAAGGCGAAGATACTGGGCGGCAACGCCAAGCGGCTCCTGAAGCTTTAACGAGACCCGTTACGCACCGCCTGAATTACCGCTAATCTGCCTGCGGCATAACATTCACAAACCGCCGACCCATTCGAAATCGGGAGGAAACCATGCGCCGTATCACGCTCGGTCTGTCTTGCATCCTCGCCGCCGCGCTCGCCGCCACCGGGGCGATGGCGCAGGAGGTCGTGCTCAAGGCCTCGCACCAGTTCCCCGGCGGGCGGGGCGACGCGCGCGACGAAATGGTGCAGATCATTGCGCGCGAGGCCGCCAACGCGAAGGTTGGGCTCAAGCTCGAGGTGTACCCCGGCGAATCGCTGTTCAAGGCAACCGAGCAGTGGCAGGCCATGGTGCGCGGCCAGCTCGACATCTCCGCCTTCCCGCTCGACTACGCGTCGGGCCGGCACGGCGAGTTCTCGGCGACCCTCATGCCCGGCCTGATCAAGAACCACGACCACGCGAAGCGCATCAACAAGTCGCCGTTCATGGGCGACATCCGGGCGATCATGGAGAAGGCGGGCGTGGTCGTCCTTGCCGACGCCTGGCTTGCCGGCGCGTTCGGGTCGCGCAAGGGATGCATCCGCGATCCGGAGGACGCGAAGGGACTCAAGTTCCGTTCGGCCGGCAAGGCCTTTGCCGAGATGTGGCGCGGCGCCGGCGCCTCCGTCGTCGCCGTCCCCTCGTCCGAGGTCTATACCGGCATGCAGACCGGCGTCATCGAGGCGACCGATACCTCGACCGGCAGCTTGGTGTCGTTCCGCCTGTATGAGCAGATTAAATGCATCACCGCGCCGGGCCAGAACGCGCTGTGGTTCATGTACGAGCCGGTGCTGATGGCCAAGAAGAAGTTCGATTCGCTTACCAAGGCGCAGCAGGACGCGTTGATGACGGCGGGCCGCAAATCGGAAGCCTACTTCGACCGCGAAACGCGCGGGCTCGACGCCAAGATGGTCGATGCCTTCAAGAAGGCCGGCGTCGAGGTCGTCGAGCTCACCCCGGCGCAATTCGCCAAGTGGCGCGAGATCGCCCAGGCCACGTCATACAAGGTGTTTTCCGAGAACGTGAAGGGCGGCGACGCCCTGATCAAGAAGGCGCTCGCCGTCCAGTAAGCGCCCCGTGGAGTCCTACGTCCGCGCCGTCGCCGTCGCCTCGCGCCTGTTCGGGGTGGTGGCGGCGGCGCTGATCGGCGTGTCGATCGTCGTCGTGTGCGACGCGATCGTCGAGCGCGGCATCGTCGGGCGTCCCACGATCTGGCAGAGCGAGTTCGTCACCTACGCGATCGTCGCCGCGACCTTCCTCGGCAGCCCCTACGTTCTGCTCACCCGCGGCCATGTCGGGGTGGACGTGCTTCCCCTCTATCTGAGCCACCGCGCGCGCTTTCGCCTCGCATTCGCCGCCGCCTTGCTCGGTTTTGCGTTCTGCGCGACGGTGCTGTGGACCAGCCTCGACTGGTGGTGGGACCGGTTCGTCACTGGCGAGACCAAGAACTCGATCTGGGCGCCCGTCCTTTGGGTTCCGTCGCTCTCGGTCCCGGTTGGGTTCGGCCTCCTTGTCCTGCAATACATCGCCGACGTGTGGTGCCTCGCCACGGGACGCGCACTGCCGTTCGGCATGAGGCCGGACCACGGCAGGGACGCCGGCTGATCCGCGATGGATCCGCTCGTTCTCGGCAGCATCATCGGCGTCGTCACCCTCGCCGTCCTGTTCACCGGCGTGCCGGTCGCATTCGGACTCGGGCTTGTCGCGATCTCGGTGCTGGGGATCGCGAAGGGTTGGGATGCGGTCGCCTTCATCAGCGAGAAGCTGTTCAACGGGCTCGAGGACTTCACCCTCGTCTCGATCCCGATGTTCGTCTTGATGGGCGCGGCGGTCGCGTCGTCGCGCGCCGGATCGGACCTCTACGAGGCCTTTGCGCGCTGGTTCCACCGCCTGCCGGGAAGCCTCGTCGCCGCCAATATCGGCGCCTGCGCCCTGTTCGCGGCGCTGACCGGCTCCTCCCCCGCCACCTGCGCCGCGATCGGCAAGATGGGCATCCCCGAGATGCAGAAGCGCGGTTACGGCGACGATCTCGCGACCGGCGCGATCGCGGCCGGCGGCACGCTCGGCATCCTGATCCCGCCCTCGATCACCATGATCCTCTATGGCATCGCGAGCGAAACCTCGATCGGACGCCTGTTCCTCGCCGGCGTCGTACCGGGGCTCCTGCTCACCCTACTGTTCATGGCCTGGTCGGTGCTCCTGTGCACGCGGCGGGGCGACGGCCGGCACGCCGAGCGGCCCACCTATCGCATGGCCCAGCACCTCGAGATGGTGCCCAAGGTGGTGCCGTTCCTGCTGGTCGTCGCGGGCGTCGTCTATTCGATGTACGGCGGCTACGCGACGCCGTCCGAGGCGGCGAGCGTCGGCGCCCTGCTCTGCCTCGTCCTCGTCGCGGTCATCTACCGCGTTTGGCAGCCGCGCCCGATCTGGCGGATCTTCCGCGAGACGACGCGCGAGTCGGTGATGATCCTGATGATCATCGGCACGTCGATCCTGTTCGGCTACATGATGTCCGATCTCCGCGTCACCCAGGCGATCGCGGAGTGGATCGGCGGGCTCGATCTCAACCGCTGGCTCCTAATGTTCTGGATCAACGCGTTTCTGTTGGTCCTCGGCTGCTTCCTGCCGCCGGCCGCAATCATCCTGATGACCACCCCGATCCTGATGCCGATCCTTGTCGCGTCGCATTTCGATCCGGTCTGGTTCGGCGTGATCCTTACGATCAACATGGAGCTCGGGTTGATCACGCCGCCGGTCGGGCTCAACCTCTACGTGATCAACGGCATTGCGCCCACAATCCGCCTCGGCACCATCCTGCGCGGCGCGGTTCCGTTCATGCTGTGCATGGTCCTCGCGATGCTGCTGCTGTGCGTCTTCCCGGAAATCGCAACCGGCCTGCCGGACGCCGTGATGGGCGCGGACAAATAGCGTCCGCCGCGCCCACCGTGGCGAATTGGTGGCGATTGCGGCTGGGCCGCCCGATTCGAAGATTAACCATCGTACCTCGGCGACGGAATCGCGCCGCAATCGCGTGGGAGGATTCGACATCGGCCGCGGACAGGCGCCGCGGCCCGGCCTCGGAATGAAAGACCTGGGAGTGAAAGAGATGAGGCTTACCCGTTCGTCGTTCGCGCGCGCCGGCTTCGCCGCGCTCGCCGCCGGCTCGGTTGCCGCGTTCGCGGCGCCCGCCTCCGCCGACTCCTTCTCGTTCCGCTATTCGACGGGCCCCGCCTATCGCGCGTATGGCCCGCCTGGCTGGCACAAGCACGCGCACAAGCGCAATCACCCGGTGTACGTGCACCGCTACGTCTACGCGCCGCCGCGAAACGTGTTCTACGTGCCGCCGCCGCGCGTCGTCTATCTTCCGCCGCCCCCGCCGCGTGTCGTGTACGTGCCGGCCCCCGCGCCCGCCCCGGTCGCCGCGGTGCCGTCATCGCCCGTTTTCCAGACGGCGGACGGCCGCTATTGCCGCGAATACCAGGCGACGGTCACGGTCGGCGGCGCGCCGCAGTCGAGCTACGGCACCGCCTGCCTCGAGCCCGACGGCGCGTGGCGCATCGTCAATTGACGGGCGGACCGTTTCAGTCGTCGAGCCCGCGCAGGATCGCGAGCACGTCGGACATGTCCTCGGCGAGGTAGGTCCGCGGCTGGCGCAGCAGCGCGGCGAGCGTCGCCCTGTCCTCGGGGCTCAGCCGGTCGAGAAAGCGCGCGAGTTCGCTTGAAACGCCTTCGTCCTTCATCGAGACGCCTCCGTTATTGTCCGTCGCGGGCACGGTAGGGAAAACGGCGGCCCGAGTGGCTCGAGCCGCCGTTCCCTCGAGCGGGCTGCCAGGGGTTGGCGTCAGGCAGCCCGCCTGCGGCGCCTCGTAGAACCAGAAGCCGCGCCACCCGACGGTTTGTCGTCGTATCGCGCCATGCAAGTTTCGTGCCAATCGGCGAGCCGGGGTGATTTCAATGGCTTAGAGCCAACGCTCCCGACCTCGGATGGCGAATTGTAAAATATTCCGACACATTTCGCTGCCGGGCGGCGAAATCTGTAAAAAACGCCGACACGGCCCCAGGAGGGGCCGCCGGGCGCCGTCGCGCGGCGCTCAGTTGACCTGGGGCAGGATGAAGATCTGGCCGGGATAGATGAGGTCGGGATCGCGGATTTGGTCGCGGTTCGCCTCGTAGATCACGGTGTAGCGCGGTCCATGGCCGTAGGAGCGCCGGGCAATGCGCCACAGGCTGTTGCCCGGCTGGACGAAGGCAACCGTGCCGGGCGGCAGGTCGCCGATCGGAGTCGTGCGCACGAATGGCTGCTCGGCGCGCCCGACGACCTTGCCGTCGGGCCCGATCTGGTCGACGCGGAGCTGATAGCGCCCCGGCGGCACGACCCGGTCGGGACCGACCGACCATCGCCCGGATTCGTCGGCGCGGCCGCTGCCGGCATGGCCGCCGTCGATGTAGAGCTCGACGCGGGCGCCCGGCGCCGCGTGACCGCCGACGATGACATGACCCTTGTCGTCGTGGTCCACGGTCTCGAGCGACGGCTCCGGACCGCCGCGGCCGACAGGCGCCGCGGGACCTGCCGGCGACTGCGGCCGCTGCAGCACCGTCGCCGGGCCTTCGCCGTCGCGCGGCACGCGGATCGCGAGCGCACCCGAGCCGGCATCCGCGGGCCGACCGGCGATGTCGCGGCCGACCTCGGGAACGACCAGCACGACTTTGGAATCCGAGGCGCTCACCGAACCGTCGGCGCCGCGCGACTCGATCGACAGCTCCTGCGTTCCGGGGACGAGCGGCGCGTCGGGCACCAGCACCCATTCGCCCCGCGCGTCGGACCGCACGCGGCCAACCTCCTTGTCGCCCGAGCGCACGATGATCTCGACGTTCGGCGCGGCGCGCCCGGCGATCACCGCGTCGCCCTTCGGATTGACGCGCACGACGTCGAAGGACGGCCGGATCGGACGGTCGCCAAGCTGCGGCGCCGCCAGCGGCGACCGATCGGCGCCCGCCGTACCCGGCCCGGAGGATCGCGCCGGCGCACTGGCCGTCTGCGACCCGCGCGGCTCGACATCGATGAATTCGTTGAGCGCGTAGGCTACGGCCAGGATCAGCACGCCAACCCCGCCGACGATGAGGTACCGCTTCAATTCGCCTCGCCAATGCGCTGCGTGCGTTGGCTAACCTAGTATGGTAGCGAGAGCGGCGCAAGGCACGCCGAGCGCCGCCGCATTCGCGCGTTCGCGACGAAACGCGCGCGGAATCGAAGGCGCGGCAACGCTTGCGGCGGAGAATCGCCTAGCGCCGCTTGCCCAGCTCGTGCCGAATCGGCGGCAAGGACCGGACATAGGTCTTGATCGCCTTGATGTCGTCGTTGGCGAGCTTGCTCGTGCCGAATTCCACGACCTCCCCCATTAATCCGCCCGCAACGTCGCCTGACGGATGGATCCCGAAAGAAAGATAGTTCTCGAGATCGTCTTCGGACCATTTGCCGATTCCGGTGACCGGCTCCGGCGTGATGTTCGGGATCGGGCCGCCGACCGGCCCGTCCGCGGTGCCCGCGAACCACATCGCGCGGTCGAGCCCGCCCATCCTGTTGCGCGAAGTGTGGCACTCGCCGCAATGCACCAGCGCGTTCGCGAGATAGGCGCCGCGGTTCCACTCCGGCGGCTTGGAGCGGTCGGCGGCAAACCGCCCGGGCGTGAAGTTGAACCAGCGCCAGAACACCTGCAGGAAGCGCAGGTTGAACGGGAAGGAGACCTCGTGCGGCTTGCTCGGCCGGTCGGACGGCGGCTGGCTGAAGATGTAGGCCTTGAGGTCGCGCAGGTCGGCGTCCGTCATCAATGTGAACGAGGTGAAGGGGAACGACGGAAAATAGCGGGCGCCCGACGGCGCGATTCCCTCACGCATCGCGCGCACGAAATCGGCGTCGGACCAGCGGCCGATGCCACTCTCCGGGTGGGGCGAGATATTGGGTCCGTAGAACACGCCGAATGGGGTCTTGAGCGCCGGGCCACCGGATAGCGGCGGCGTCTTCGCCTTGCGGTCGGTATGGCAATTGTCGCAACCGCCCGCGGCGAAGATGTATGCGCCGCGCTTTGCGTCGCCATCCGCCACGGCCGGCGCCAGAGCCACGCAGCAGAAGGACCACGCGAGCGCGGCAATACGCCATACCGCGCCAACAGCTCTCGACATCCGTAATCCCCCGCCGCGATACCGATGTTGCCTATCCGTTGTGGGTAGGCGACACACTTCCCCGTGCGCGCGGGCGCGTCAAGTGACTATGACGGCGGGGGTCGTCGCAACACCGAAGCGCCGTTTAGCGCGCGATCTGACCGCGGATTTCCCCGGGGCGGTTGGAAGCGGTGTGGATGTTGACGTAAAGGCGTCCCGCCATCAGGTCCGCCACCTGAGCGTCGGTCAGCGTCGCCGAACCGGCGATCGGGGAAGCGGCGTTCGCGAAGGGGATGATCGGCGCCGCGTTGGCGCCCGCTGCAGCGGGTCCGTGGATGTGGGCGGCCGCAGCTGCGCCCGTCAAGCCGCCGTAAGTGATCGTCCACTTAAGCTGCTTTGTGGCAGTGTCGAACTCCAGCGTCCCCTGCCCGGATCCGGTGGTCGAATTCGGCGGAACCTCCGACGCGCCGTTCAGTGTCGCCTTGAACGAAAGCATCTCCGCATACGCCGGCGGCGGTCCGCCTGCGAGCGATCCGACGATCAACGCGGCGGCTGCGAACCCGAACAGACTGTGTCCGTGCATCTGAATTCTCCTTGTTGCGGCCTTCGCGACCGGAATGAGTCCGACGACGTCAACCTCCCCGAGGCGGCGGCGGGAGACGGAATTGATTGTGACATCCATTGCAACCGTTGGTGTTGAGCGTCGTAAAGGCTTGGCCGATTCGTTCTTTGTCGCCCGATTTGGCCGCAGCCTCAAGCGCGCCCGCAAGCGCCACCAGGTTTTGCGCCGCAGCGTCGAAGGCCGCACGCTGCTGCCATATCTCGGGCTTTGCCAAAGTCTTTCCGGGGATGTCGGTGGCGCTCGTGCCCGCGGGGAACACGGTCGGAATCTTTTTGCCTGCCTCGGCAAACGCGACCGCCGCCTTAACGACATCATCGGCGGTTCCCGTGCCCTGCCTGATGAATGCGGGTATCGCCCGGTACGCGAATTGGCCGTTTGACCGCATCAAGGCCTTGCGCTGATCGACCGCCGCCATGTCCTGCGCCGTGGCGGGGACCACGAGCGCGATCCCGCCCGCGACGAGGGCGGCAGCCGCACACGTGAGAAGACCGTTTCGCAACGTACGATTCATCGAAGCCTCCCGTTTGGCGGGCCCGGACCCGAGGCGCCCACAATCCGATATACACGATCCCTATCCGAATATTCCGGCGGGAAACAGGCGAGAATCGGGCGGCCTCGCGCGGGCGCGCGCCATCTCCTATGCTCGGCGCCGTTTCGGAGGCGGGGTTCGGATGGGCGAGGTGCGGTCGGTCTGCGTCTATTGCGGCGCGTCGGGGCGCGTCGCCAAGCGCTACCTGGATGCGGCCGCCGCCATGGGGCGCGGGCTCGCCGAACGTCGGCTCCGGCTCGTGTTCGGCGGCGGCCACGTCGGGCTGATGGGCGTGATGGCGGATGCGGCACTCGCCGCGGGCGGTGAGGTGCACGGCGTCATTCCACGGCACTTGATGGACCGCGAGCTGGGCCACGGCGGCCTCACCCGGCTCCACGTCGTCGCCTCGATGCACGAGCGAAAGCAGCGCATGTTCGACCTCGCGGATGCCTTCGTCGCGCTGCCCGGCGGGGTCGGCACGCTTGACGAGACCATCGAAGTGCTCACCTGGAAGCAGCTCGGCATGCACGACAAGCCGATCGTGCTGCTCAATCTCGACGGCTATTGGGACAGGTTCGTCGAGCTGATCGAGGCGGTCATCGGCGAAGGGTTCGCCCCGCCGGCGACCGCGCGCCTGTTCGCCACGGAGCCCACCGTCGAGGCCGTGTTCGAGACTTTGGCGCGGGCGCCGGGCCCCGCGCTTGCGCCGGATTCCGCGCGCTTTTGACGCGCGCATGCCGGCGCAGGCGGCGCGCGAGGCGGTTGCGTTCGCGGGCCTGCCTGCATATTGTGCGCCGACCGTGAGCCATGCCTTGCGCGCCAACGTTGCGGCGCGCCTTGCCTCGCATCCCGAAAACCAAAGACGGCTGGCGTCCGCCGCGGCCGCTCAGCGGAGACAGCGCATGCCGAAGATCAAGGTGAAGACCCCCGTCGTCGAGCTCGACGGCGACGAGATGACGCGGATCATCTGGCAGTTCATCAAGGAACGGCTGATCCTGCCCTATCTCGACGTCCAGCTCGAATATTACGACCTCGGCATCGAAAAGCGCGACGCGACCGACGACCGGATCACCGTCGAATCCGCCGAGGCGATCCGCAAGCACGGCGTCGGCGTCAAGTGCGCGACCATCACGCCGGACGAGGCGCGCGTGACGGAATTCAACCTGAAGCGCATGTACCCCTCGCCCAACGGCACGATCCGCAACATCCTGGGCGGCACCATCTTCCGCGAG
>DASWLB010000383.1:0-1947 GCA_036396315.1 Alphaproteobacteria bacterium | reverse complement strand
CCTCGGCCGAGTCGAGCGCGAGAAAGCCCTTGAAGCTGCGGCCGACGGCGGTCGCCGAGAGCGCGCGGAAATTGATGCCCGCGTCCGCCATAGCGCGCGCGATCGCCGCCGTGGTGCCGGGCTTGTCGGCGCCCTCGATCCTCAGCATGTGCATGTCGGGCGCCACCCCGAGGCCGACGGCCTGCGCGGCCGCCACGACCTTCTTGCCCTTCACCGGGGTGACGAAGAGCAGCCCCTTGCCCGGCATCTCGGCCGCCCGGCGGGCGAAGGCGAACTCGAAATTGCCGCCCGCCTGCGCCACCGGGTCGAGGACCGCCGCCGCGCCCCCCGGCTGGTCGTCGATGGTTGCCTTCCACATTTCGCTGCGCGTGATCTTGAGTTTCATGGCCCACCTCCTTTGAGCGCGCAAAGTATAGGCCCGCCGCGGGCCGCGCGGGGGCCCGTCCCCGGCTCAGCTGCGTGCGAGCACCTGCCCCGGGCGCACCCCGGTTGCCTTGCCGTCCCGCCACACGGTTTCGCCGTTCACGATCACCGCCTCGATGCCCTTCGCCGGCTGGATCGGCCGCGCGAAGGTCGCCGCCTCGTCCACGGTGCCCGCGTCGAAGATCGTGACGTCGGCGGCGTAGCCTTCCTTCAGCGCTCCGCGGTCGGCGAGGCCGAAGGTCTTCGCCGTGAGCCCGGTCATCTTGTGCACCGCGGTCTCGAGCGGAAAGAGATTCAGGCCCCTCGCGTAATGCCCGAGCACGCGCGGAAAAGTGCCCCAGAGGCGCGGGTGCGGCGCGGCGTCGTGCGGCAGGCCGTCCGAGCCGATCATGGTCGAGGCGAAGGCGAGGATGCGCTGCACGTCGGCTTCGTCCATGGCGAAGTAGACCGCGCCCGCGGGCAGGAGCTGGCCGATGGCGTCCTCGGTGCTCAAGCCCAGCTTCTTTTCGATCTCCGCCAGGTCCATTCCCGCGAGCTCGGGGTGGGGCGTGGACCAGGTGACGAGCACGCGCGTCGCGATGCGCGCTCGGCTCATCGTGAGGATCGTGGACGCCGCGCAGTACGGGTAGCAGTCGAGGCCGATCTGCTGGCCGCGCATGCGCGCTTCGATCAAGGGCAGCGTCTCGCTCGATCGGCCGTGGTTCGCCTTGCCCATCACCTTGTGGTGCGAGACCACCACCGGCACGCCGAGCTCGCGGCCGATGCGGAACGTTTCCTCGAGCGAGTCGAGCACGCGGTCGCCCTCGTCGCGCATGTGCGTGCAGTAAAGGCCGTTGCGCTTGGCGAGCGGGCGGCACACCTCGATCACTTCCTCGGTGGTCGCGGCGCTGGCGGGCTCGTACCACAGGCCCGTGGATACGCCGATCGCGCCCGCGCCGAGCGCTTCGTCCGCGAGCGCGCGCATGCGGCGAACCTCTGCGGCGTTCGCCGGCCGCTCGAGGCGGTCCATGGTCTGCACGCGCAGCGTCGAGTGGCCTACGAGGAGCGCGCAGTTGGTGGCCGCCGGGCGCGCGCGCAGCTCCTCCACGTAGGCGGCGAAGCTGGGAAAGCGGAACCAGGCGCCTTCGGCGTCCAGCAGGTCGAGCGGCGGCACCGGCTTCATGCCGGCCGGCGCCGGCGCGAGCGAGATGCCGCAGTTGCCGGCGACGACCGTGGTCACGCCCTGGCTCGCCTTCGGCGCCATGTCGGGGGCGGAGAGGAGCAGGCGGTCGTCGTGCGTGTGCGCGTCGATGAATCCCGGCGCTACGATCTTCCCTTCAGCGTCGATCTCGGCGTCGGCGCGGGCGTTCTTCAGGTCGCCGATAGCGGCGATGCGGCCGTCCTTGACCGCGACATCGGCCTCGTAGCGCGGCGCGCGCGTGCCGTCGATGACGGTGCCGTGGCGGATGAGAAGGGAGTAGCGCCGGGGCATTACTGCATCCGATACGGCTCGAGCCGCAGGTCCTCGAGCCGCGCGCCGAGCAT
>DASWLB010000382.1:0-32284 GCA_036396315.1 Alphaproteobacteria bacterium | reverse complement strand
GACAAGGGCGGCCAAGTTCGCCCAGAAGACCTACCGGCCCGGCCGCGGCACCGCGCGCGCCTCGCAGGGCAAGGAGGCGCGCGGCCACTACGCCCGGATCAGGGGCTTCCTGCCGGCGTGAGCCGGCCGATCCATGGCGCTCGTCCGCCACGAGATCGCCCGCGAGCGGGGCGCGGCCGGAACCGTCGCCATGACGGTGGTCTATGATGATGTGACCCTCGACATCGTCGCCATCGAGACGACCAACACGGTCGCCGGAAGCCGGCTTGGAGCCGGCGTGAAGGACGCGGGCGAGGCCCGGCTCGCGATCGACGCCGGGGAGGGGGCCAAAGCCCTCGATGTGTCGGGCCGCGCGATGAAGATGGTCCGGCTGAGGCTGCCCGAGGGCGAGAGCATCGGCGTGCCGTTCGGGCATGGCTGGGGGCGGGTCAAGTGACGAATTTCACCAGGCAGCAGCACGTCTTTTCCGGTTACATCACGGCCGGGTCCGTCACATTGGGCAGTGTCTGTGGCAGCACCGACAATCAGCTCTTCTTCTTCATGTGCCAGCGTGGCGGGCAAGGCTGGTCGAATTTTACTTTCAGCGACCAGAACGGCGGCGTCTGGACCCGCATTCTCGAGCAGGATTTCGACCTCGCCGACAGCGCGACAGACCGCAGGAGCTTCGCGGTCTGGTGCCGGAAAGTCGTGGCCGCCGATCTGTCGACGGCACTGACCATGTCCGCGTTGGCGGTTGGTGCCAGCGGGGCGTTCAAGGCGGGACTGGTCGAGTTTTCGGCCGACGGCGCGTTCGACTGGACGCTGGCGGCCGAGGAAGCGATCGGCAATACCGCCGATGACACGCCGGCCTCGTCGTTCGGGCTGGGCTCGACCGGAGACCCCGGAACCAGCGACAATTTCGTCTTCGCCTTCGCGATGCTGAAGAAGAACTCATCGACCAACCCGACCAGCATGGAATTCGACATTGCCGGCGGCGCCAACATCACCAGCGTCGATGGTGACTGGACCATGGCCGTGTGCCTGGAGTGGTCGGCCGCCGGACTCACCGGGGCGCAGGACCTGACGTTCTCATGGGCCTCGGACACGAACGTCGGCTCGGGTGGCGCCAGCATCTTCACCACGGCGGGCGGCGGAACGCCTGTCGGGCTTGCCGCCGAGGCCGACACCGCCGGCTCGGTGACCGCGCTGAAAACCCGTGAGGTCGGGCTCGCGGCCGAGGCGGACAGCGCCCAGGCCGCGACCGCGCTCAAGTCGCGCGAGGCGGGTCTCGCGGTGGAGGTCGACAGCGCGTTCGCGTTCACTGTCGTTGTCGGAACGCTGATCGGCCAGGCGCTCGAGACCGACACCGCCAATGCCCTCGGCCGCGACAAGCTCAAGGAGATCGCGCTGCCGGGAACGGTGGACACGGCCTTCGCCGTGACCCCGGCGTTCGGCACCCCGATCGGCCAGGCGGCCGAGACCGACACGGCCCAGCCGGTGATCGCGGCCAAGTCGCGCGAGCCCGGCCTCGCGGCCGAGACCGACGCCGCCCAGCCGGTGACCGCGGTCAAGGAACTGGCGATCGCCATCGCCGTCGAGGCCGATACCGCGCAGCCCGCGCTCCATGTCCGGGCGCTGACCGCCGGGATCGCGGCCGAGACCGACACCGCGCTCGCGCTCACGGCCGACAAGCTCAGGGAGATCGGGATCGCGATCGAGACCGACACCGCGATCCCGGTGACCTACGAGGGCCAGCCGACCGGCCAGCGCGAGCGCCACGACCGGCTCTGGATCGGACCCGGCGTCGGCGTTTAACGCCTGCCGTCACACGTCATTGTGGTTCCGTCTCGCGAGGGGATGGACCCGTCGCCGCGGCTGGCAATCCCGAACGGGGACCCGGCGGCGCCTCGGCAATCGGCCTTGAAGCGGGCTTTCGCACTCACACTCAAGGCGGGAGACCTGCCATGACTTCCAATCAGCGCTTCTGGGCCCTCGGTTTCGCGGGCCTCGTCGCCGTGGCCGCCATTCTCACCTTCGCGGTGGGGCCCGATGCGGCGGGCGGCATCGGCTTCGCCTATCTCGCCTCGCTCGAGGCGCCCAACTGGTACACGACCCAATACGACAAGCGCGTCGCCCACATTCTCCAGTCCGAGGGCTTTTTCCTGCGCGGCACCACCACGCCGCCGGTCGAGGTCCGCGGCAACACGCTGCGCTTCTTCATTCTCGGTCGCGGCGAGGCCTCGGAAATGTCGCAGACGGTCGAAATGATCCAGCCGGTCAACCTCGGCAAGACCACCGAGGACGTGGTGATGGCGGACTTCCAGTTCGCCGAGTTCATCCGCCATGGCGAGATCGAGCGCATGTCGGTCGACTTCCGGACCCAGATCCAGGAGGCCGGCGCGATGGCGATGGGCCGCAAGTTCGACCGCATCATCCTCCAGGCGATGGATGACGAGCTCGCCAACATCACCACCATCGGCGACGGATCGACGGCGATCTCGCCGCTCGACACCACGACGGCCAAGGCGCAGATCAACTCGATCGGCATGATGTCGATGAACGAATTCTTCTGCCCCCTGCCATCGATCTCCTGGGAACAGCTCAACTTGTACAAGGTGTTCAACAACGCCGACTACACCGGACCCGATCTCACCTTCGCCAACGGCAGGAACGCCAAGACCTGGAACGGGGTGCACTACTTCCAGCTCCCCGACGAGGCGTTCACCTCGCCGGCGACCGGCGAGTTCTATTCGTATCTGTGGAACCGCAGGACCCTCGGCTTCGGTGCGAACTACTCGATGGTGTCGCGGATCACCTACGAGAACCTGTTCACGTCGTGGCTCTACAACACGGTGATGTCGGGCGCGGCCAAGGTGCTCCAGACGCCGGGCGTCCGGCGCCTCCACATGGCGCTGGATCTGGCGCTCACCATCGACGGCGCGTAATCCGCGCGCGCCATCCGGTCGGGCGCATCGCCCGGCCGGCCACCGGACCACGAAAGGGGATCTGACCCATGGCCTACAATGCAAAGCAGCTTGCCCGGCAGACGATCGGCGCCGCGAGCGCGACCGGCGCTTCGGGAACCTCGTCGAATTTCGTTTACCGGACCACGGAGGCGATCACCGCGGTGCTCGCCGCCGGCTACTGGAACTCGGCCCGCGGCCGGTTCAAGGTCGGCGACACGATCGATGCCATCTGCTCGGTCGGCGGAACGCCGACCTGGTCGCGCCTGATCGTGACCTCGATCCCGGCGGCGCCGTCGAACGTGGTGGTCGCCGAGCTCGGCGTCACCGGCATCGCCGGGGCGAACTACAAGGTCGCGCGCGGCCAGCACACCACGGTCGCGGCGGCCGACACGGTCGTGACCGGGCTCGCCACCGTCGTCGCCGTCGTCGCCTCGCTCGACGACGATCCGGTCGACGGGGCGATGCACGTCTCGGCGACGATCGGCGACCAGGCGGGCTCGCCGGCGGCCGGCTCGGTCATCATCAAGGGCTGGAAGTCGACCGACGCCGACGCGACGCTGATCGCGGCGACGACGTTCACAAAGAAGGTCAACTGGATCGCGTTCGGCGCCTGACCAGTGACCGGCCGGCGGCGTCGCGGGGCCGGGCCTCCCCCCGCGGCGCCGTTGCCACTCTTTCGAGGGAGCTGACCCGTGGCAAGCGTGATCGACGAGCTTTCGATCGCCAATGGCGCGCTGGCGCAGTTCGGCGGCGGCGAGATTTTCGCGTTCGACGAGGAGACCGAGCTCGCGCGCAAGGTGAACGCGGTTTACGAGGCGCGGCGCGACAGCCTGCTCGCGCTCCACGCCTGGCAGTTCAACCGGCGCACATACAAGCTCGACGAGATCGCCGGGACCGCCGAGAACGGCTGGGACGCCACCGACTATTGGGGCAACGGCTACCGCCACGCCTTCCAGCTGCCGGGCGACGCGATCGGAACGCCGAGGCGGGTGCTCACCAATCCGAGGGCGCCGCACGCGCCGCTCAGGGACTATCTGCTCGAGGAGGGCCGGCTGTACGCGGATTTTCACCCGCTGTGGGCGAGCGTCGGGGTGCGCGCCGACCCGGCGGCGTGGCCGGCGTCGTTCCGGCTCGCGGCGATGGTTCTGATCGCCTCCGATCTCGCGATCCCGGTCGCGGGCGATGCCAGGCTCGCCGAGGAGCTGCGCCGGCGCGGCGAAGGCCCGGTCGAGCTCGGCGGCAGGGGCGGGCTCGTCGGGGTCGCGATCAACCAGGATGTGTCCGGCTCGCCGGGGCCGAGCCCGATCGCGACAAACGACGATTTGACCACGGCGCATCTGTCATGACCGCCAAGAGGCGCGGGGCGGCGCGGCCGCGACGGGGAATTTAGGGAATGGTCGCGCGGCCCGGAGCCTACCAGTCGTATTTCACCGCCGGCGAGCTGGCGCCGGAGACGCACGGCCAGTTCGGCCTCAAGTCCTTCTATTCCGCCGCCGGAGAGCTCACCAATGTCGAGCCGGTCGCCCAGGGCGGCTTCCGGCTGATGGCGCGGTCGCGCAAGCTCGGCCGCATCCGGCGCCAGCTCTCGGATCTGGCCACGTCGCAGGAGACCGACTCGAGCGGTGCCTTCGCCGGGCCCGGAACGGTGTTCGAAATCCGGTTCGCCGCCGCGCAGCCGGTGTCCGTGGTCGCGGTCAGCGGGTTTTCGTCCGATCACACCGACGATCTCGAGGACGCGCTCCAGATCGAATGGGACAACGGCTCGTCGTGGAGCGCGTTCGGACCCGCGATGCGCCTCACGCCGTCGGCCCGCAACCAGATGCGGGCGCTCGAACCGGGCGCGCCGGTGAGCGCCGTCGGCATCCGGGTCCGGCTCGCGATCACGCCGCCGGCGTCGATCGACATCACCGTCACCTCGCTGACCGCCAGGTCCGAGGGCGCGGAATATACCTCGGAACGGACGCGGCCGTTCACCTTCGACGACAACGAGACCTACACCTACGTCCTGTCCGAGAGGCATGTGGACATCTACAAGGACGGTGTCCTGACCGGCGCGGCCGAGACCGAGTTCCTCGCCGCCGAGGTCGACAACGTCATCGCCGAGCAACGGTTCGACACGCTGCTGCTGTTTCACCCGGCGCGGCGCTCGCGGCGGATCCTGCGCGATGGGTCCGACGCCGAATGGCCATGGGACGACGTGCCGTTCACCGACGTGCCGCAGGTCGACCTTGGCGGGGCTTACGTGAACATCACCGACATCTGGTCGGTCTATGTCCAGCATCCCACCGGCGGCCGTTACGGGCGCGTCGTCACCGTCACCATCGACGGCGAGGAGACCGAAGGGGTCACGGTGGTCGACACCGGCGGCGACGACGACGCCGACATCGATGCGTTCTGCGCCAGCCTCGCGGTCGCGATCGAGGCGCTGCCGTCGGTCGCGGCCGGCATCGCCTGCACCCGCGACGCCGTCACCGCCACCTTTTTCCGGTTCGTGATCCAGTTCACGGGGACGGGCAACGAAGGCGGCGGCCGGAGCCTCGCCGCCGCCGTGGTCAGCCACGCCGATTCGGCCGCCACGGTCGCCCATAGCCAGATCGGCGAGCTGGGCGGCGAGGATCTGATTTCGGACACCCGCGGCTGGGCGGCGTGCGCCAGGTTCTACCAGGACCGGCTGTGGACCGGCGGCTTCGCCGCCAAGAAGGGAGCGCTCCTCGCCAGCGCCACGGGAGACTACTTCAACCTGAACATCGAGATCGCGTCCGACACGGGCGCGATCCTCGCCAATCTCGATACGGAGGGCGCCGAGCGCCTGCAACGTATCGAGCGCTCGCGGCATCTGGTGCTGTTCACCTCGGACGCGGAGTATTTCGTCTCCGACCGGACGATCGGCCGCAACACGCCCTTGAACATCGTCGAGGCCTCGCGCAACGGCTCGGCGCCCCAGGTGCCGGTGGTGTCGTCGGAGGGCGAGCTCTACTACATCTCGAAGAACCGCTCGGTCGCCTACGCGGCGCTCTATTCGGACATCAGCCAGGCTTACGACTCCCAGCCGATGTCGCTTCTCGCCTCGCACCTCGTCGACGGGATCGTCGACGCCGCGCTCCAGCGGCCGGAAACCGAAAGCGACGCCGCCCGCTACTTCCTGCCGCGCGAGGATGGCGCGATGGCGGTCGGCATCCTGATCCGAAACCAGGACGTGACCGGCTTCGTGCGCTGGACCACGGACGGCGCGGTCAAATCGGTCTGCGTCGATGGCGCCAACGTCCCGTATCTGATCGTCGAGCGACAGGTCGACGGCGAAGGCGTCAGGTTCTACGAGCGGCTCGAGCAAAATCTGCTCGTCGACTGCGCCACCGACATCGTCAACGCGCCGGCGGCGACGACGGTGGCCGGTCTCGGCGACTACGAGGGCGCGGAGGTGTGGGCGATCGCCGACGGGGTTCCGCTCGGCCCGTTCACGGTGACGGGCGAACAGATCACGCTCCAGGACCCGGCGGCGAACGTCACCGTGGGCCGGTGGACGCCGCCAAGGATGATGCCGCTGCCGATCCCCCGGCTCGTCGCCGAGCGCACGGTGCTGGCACGGCCGATCCGGGTGCACACCGTCAAGGCCGACGTGATCGCGACCACCTCGATCGCGATCGCCGGCAACGGCGGACCGGTGAACGACGTTCCGCTCTACTTCGCCGGGCTCTCGGACCAGGATATCGTCGAGCCCTTCACCGGCGAGCTCTCGGTGGGCGGGCTTTCCGGCTACACCGCGACCGGAGAGGTTCTGGTCACGCAGGTCAGGCCCGGTACGCTCCAGGTGCGGGATATGACCCGCGAGGCAAAACTCTAGGGAGGGGCAAATGGAACTCGCGGCAGGCGCGATTTCCGCGGTGGCGGCCCAGTTCGGAGGCGCGGCCGCCGCCGGCGCGGCGACCGCCGGGCTCGCCACCGCGGCCTCGGGCGGGCTCTCGCTCGCCGGCTCGATCCTGCAAGGGGCGCTGTCGGTCGGATCGGCGCTCGCCCTGTCGCGCGCCGGCGCCATCCGGGCCGACGCGGCGTCCGCCTCGGGCATCCTCGAGGCGGCCTCGATCGAGGATGCCGCGGCGACCGAGGGGCTCAATCTCGATCTCGCGGCGGGCGATGCCCTGACCGAGATCGGTGTCGAGGGCATTCAGGGTCTCGAGCGGCGCAACTCCCTGAAGAAGATGCTGCTCGCCCAGCTCGGCGAGCAGGACACCGCGGTCGCCGCCGGCGGCGTCGATCTTTCGTTCGGAACCCCGGCCGAGGCGAGAAAAGAGGCGGTGAGGGACACCAACCGCGCGCTCCAGGTCGACCGCTCGACCGAGGATTTCCGGGGGACGCGGCTGCGCGAACGGGCGGCGAGCCTCAAGCTCCAGGCGCGCGAGCGCCGCCGCGGCGGGCTCCTGAGGGCGGCCTCGGCGAGGTTCGCGGCGGGCGCGGAGGCCGACGCGCTGAGAACCGAAGCCTCGGCGCGCTCGCTGACCGAGATCGGCGGCACCGCGTTCGACATTCTGAGGCGAGGATAGATGCCAAACCGTCAGGGCCGCCACGCGCCGGCGCCGCGCCAGTTCGATCCGCGCGGGGCGCTCGGCGAGGGCAACACGCAGGTCTCGCGGCTCACGCGCACCGCCGGCGGCGAGGCGCTCGCGGCCGAGGCGGACGCGGCGCGCCGCGTCGGATCGGCCCAGGCGCGGGCGATGGAGACCGTCGGCCGGGCGCTCGCCGCGTTCGCCGCGCCGATCGGACGCTGGGCGGACAAGGCGGCCGAGGCCGAGGGGCGCCGCGCGGGCGCCATCGCCGGTCTCGATCCCGAGTTCCGGCCGCGGCGCGCCGGCACGATCCGGGCCGACGCCTTCGACCAGGCCGGGATCCAAACCTACGCCGACCAGCTCGACCTGCAGCTCCGCGAGGACGCGGCCCGGATCACGGATGCGCACAGGGCGAGCCCCAAGGGCGTCGCCGCCGCGTTCGACGCGCTCGACCGGGAATATCGAACGAGCCATGTGTTCCAGGAGGTGATGCCGGCCTATCAGGCCACGCTGGGCCGGCTGAGGCTGTCGGCCGTGCGGCAGGCGACACGGGCGGTGGCGGCCGAGGCGAACGCCGCGCGCAAGGCGGCGTTCGAGACCGATCTCGACCAGAGGCTCAGGGATCTCGGCCGCAACGCCTACTTCCTCGGGCTCGACGGGGCGGCCGACGAGGCGATCGCCGGCGAGATGACCGGGCTCGCGAGCCAGCTCGAGGCGCGCGGCGCCGACGGCGCGCGCCTCAGGTCGGAGGCCGAGGCCGCGCGGATCATGCGGCGGGCCGAGCTCGCGGTGGCGACGGCGCGGGTGCAGGGCGCGTTCGAGCGGACCGAGGGCATCGAGGCGCGCCAGACTTTCCTCGAGGAGTTCGAGGCCGCGTACCGCGAGGGCGAAGGCCCGATGGCGGTGTTCGATGTCGAGGACTTCCTGCGCCGGAAGGCGGCGATGGAGCGGGGGATCGAGGCCGATGTCCGCGATCGGAGGCGGCCGGCGGCGGCGCTGAGGTCCGCGATGCGTGACGTCGAAGCCGGGCTCGATGAGGGCCTGCTGCCCGCCGCTGGCGTTGTCGCGGCGCTCGACGGCGCGGTTGGCCGCGCGCTCGACGGCGATCTCGCTGCCGACTTCGAGCGGATGCGGGCCCGAACCGATTTCGTCGCGGCGGCGCGCCAGGCGCGGCCCGAGGAGCTCGGCCACATCGCCGACAGGCGGCGCGCCGAGCTCGGCGAGACTGGCGTCACCGATCCGGCCCAGATCGAGGATATCGATCTCGTCGACCGGCTGAAGAGCAACGCGGAGGCCGCGCTCGCGCGCGACCCGCTCGGTTGGGCCGAGCGGGTCGGCCTCGTCGATGTGCCCGATGTCGATCCCGCCTCCCCGGACTTTGCCGGGCAATTCCAATCCCGCGCCGTGGTGGCCGAGGAGGTCGCGGCGCATTACGGGCGCGAGCCGGTCTATCTGAGGCCGATCGAGCGATCGGCGCTGGCCGCCGCGATGGCCGGCGCCGACAGCGAAACCAAACTCGCGCTGCTCGGCGGCGTCGCTGGCGCGGCGGGGCGGCGCGCGGCGGCGGTGTTCGCCGAGATCGGCGAGGACGCGCCGGCGGTCGCTCATGTCGGCGGACTGGTGGCGATCGGCGGGCGCGATCTCGCGGTGGCGCGCGACGCACTCAGCGGGCTCACCGCGGAAGGTGAAGGCGTCGCGGCGGCGATGCCGCAAGGCCAGGTCGGCGAGGTGTTCGGCGAGACGGTGGGCGGCGCGCTTGTCGGTCTCGAGCCGGCCGGACAGCGGGCGATCATGGAAACGGCGCGGGCCGCCTATTCGGCGCGGGCGCTGAGGGCGGGGATCGCCGAGTTCGATGGCGATCTCTACCGCGAGGTGCTCGACGAAACCTTGGGGGCAAGGCCGTCATCGCGGCGGCTCGCATCGGGCCAGATCAGGACCGAGAAGGTGGGCGGGCTCGGAAGCTGGCGCGGAAGGCCGGTGGTGCTGCCCGTCTCGCTGTCGCAGTCCCGGTTCGAGGCGACGCTCGGCGGTATCGAGGACCGCGATCTCGGGCCGCTGTCGGCGAGCGGCGGCAAGCCCGAGCACATCGACGGCACGGCGGCGGGCGCGGCCGAGCTGCGGGACGGCTGGCTGGTCCACGCCGGCGGGGAGAGCTATTTCGTGTCGATGAGCGATCCGGCGGTGACGCCGCAATACCTCATCGATGGCGAGACCGGGGCCGACTACCGGATACGGCTCGACGCGGCGGCGGCGGGGCGGGTCGAGGCGCGGCGGCGGGCGGCGCCGGCAACACGGCGGCGCGGAGAGCGCAACCGGGTGACGCCGGGCGGGGCGATCCTGCCGTGAGCTTTTTCGAGGCCCATGACCGGACTTCGCCACCGCAGTGGCGCTCGCCGGGGCGCACGCTCGGCTTCGGCGAGGGGTTCCGGGCCGCGTTCGAGGAAATGCAGGCCGGCCATGTGAGCCACGCTCCCGATCTGATGATGCGGGCGGCCGAGGATGAGCGCCGAGCCGCGATCGAGGCGGCGACGGGCCAGCCGTTCGTCGACGCGGTGCGGCCCTTCATGCCGGAGGGTTTCGATCCGGTGACCGTCGAGACCGGGATGGCCGGCCGGTTCGACTGGGAGCCGGTGATCGACGATCTCAAGGCGAACCTTTCCGGGGACAAGGCGCGGGGCATTCATACGGGCGACGCGCTGAGGACACGGGCTGGCGAGATCGCCTACGAGACGGAGGCCGCCGGGGTGCTGGCGCGCTCGCGAGCACGCGGTCTCGCCGGGGAGGCCGGGCTCGTGCTCGGCGAGATCGCCGGAGTCATGACCGATCCGATCAACCTTCTCTCGCTCGCCGCCGGCGCGCCGGCGGCGACTGGGCTCCTGCGGTTCGCGGTGACGGAGGCGCTGATCGGCGGGGCGAGCGAGGCGGCGGTGCAGCCGTTCGTCCAGAAATGGCGCGGGGAGGCCGGGCTCGCCGAGCTCGATCCGGGGCTGGAAATCGCGATGGCGGCGGGCGGCGCCGGCGTTCTCGCCGGCGGCGGCTGGATGGCGACGGCGGCCGGCCGCGCCGCCTGGCGCAAGGTCAAGGGGCTCGGGGCGGGCGATCTCGCCCTCGCGCACCGGGAACTCGGACCCCGCGCGAACGACGAGGAGCTGGCGGCGCGGGCGATCGTCGAGCAGTGGGACGCGCTGCCGGCGGCGCCGGAGGGCGTCGCGCCGTCCGATCATCTCGCCCGCCTCGCCGAGGCCGACAGGATCGCGCGCTCGCGCGAGGCCCCGTCAGCGGCGGCCGACGGCGAGGTGTCCGATTTCAAACTGCCCGACGATCGAGAGTTCGACCTGGCGGCCGGCGAGGGCCAGCGGCTCGAGGCCGACCAGCTCGAGACCGATCTGCGCGCCGCGATCGAGGCCGAGGGCGACTTCGAGGTGCCGGTCGGCGCGCGGGAGGACGCATCGGGAGATATCGTCGTCGAGACGCTGGGCGCGCGCTCCGAGCTCGACCGGATCGGGGACGAGCGCGAGTTCGTCGATCGGCTCAAGATTTGCCTCGGGGGACAGGGATGAGTTTCAGGGACTGCATCGACCGGGCGGTCGAGGCCGGCGAGATGGACCGGGCGCGGGGCGAGGAGGCCAAGCGGCGGTACGACGAGTTGAGGGACAGCCTCGATCTCGGCCCGGAGGCGGCCGAGGCGCGGGCGGCGCGCGAGACCGTCGAGCGCCTCGCGGCCGAGGAGCTGGAGGCGCGGCGGCGGCGGCTGATCGCGCTCGGCGCGCAGCGGCGGATCGCGGCGGCGATCGACGCGGCCGACAACCCGCGCCAGGCGAGCATCGGCCTGGTCGACGGGATCGGGCTCGACGTGGCGCACCCCTCGGCGGTGCAGGTGCGGCGCGCGGCGAGGGGGCGGGCGCACGCGATGATGGCCGACGCGATCGCCGAGTTCCGGCGCGATCTGCTGGGGCGGACCCGCAATCGGGCGCGGCTCTCGAACATGGTGCGCGAGGCGTTCGGCGAGACGACGGGCGACGTGGCGGCCCGTGAAATGGCGCAAGGCTGGGCCAAGGCCTCGGAGTTTCTCCGCCGCCAGTTCAACGCCGCGGGCGGCCATATCGGCAAAATGGAGCGCTGGGGGCTGCCGCAGCACCATTCGACACTCAAGGTTCGGCAGGTGGCCCGCGAAGAATGGCTCTCCTTCACGCTGGCGCGGCTCGACACGGCCCGGATGGTGGACGGGGCCAGCGGACAGCCGTTCACCGAAACCGGCCTCAGGGAGGCCCTGGAGGACGTTTACGACACCATCGCGACGGCCGGATTTTCCAAGATCACGCCGTCGGCGGCGCCGGCCGGAACGGCGCTCGCCAACCGCCGGGCCGATCACCGGTTCCTGCACTTCCGGTCGGCCGAGGCGTGGCTCGAATATCAGGAGCGGTTCGGCGAGGGCGACCCGTTCACGGCGATGATGGCGCATATCGACGCCATGGCGCGGGACATCGGGGCGATGCGCGCGCTGGGACCGAACCCGCTGGCGACGATCAGGTGGCTCCAGCAACGGCTGAGGAAAACGGCGGCGGAGGGCGCGGGGCCGCTCGAGCGCAACAACTTCACCGCCGGCCAGCTCGGCACGATCTACGGCCACTACATCGGATCGGTGAACGCGCCGGCGCACGGGCCGGTGGCGCGGGCCTTCGCCAATACCCGCGAGATGCTGGTGGCGATCCAGCTCGGCGCGGCGGCGCTGTCGGCGATCACCGACATCAACTTCACGCGGATGGCGGCCCGGTTCGCCGGGCTCAACGAGGCGCGGGCGGTGATGCGCGGGCTGGCGCTGCTCAACCCGGCCAACGCCGAGGATCGCAAGCTCGCCGTGCGGCTCGGGCTGATCGCCGAGGAAGCGAGCCAGGTGGCGGCGGCGCAGATGCGCTATGTCGGCGAATTGTCGGGCGGCGAGTTCACCCGCCGGCTCGCCGATGGCGTGCTGCGGCTGTCGGGGCTCAGCCCGTGGACCCAGGCGATGCGGTGGGGCTTCGGCATGGAGTTCATGGGCGCGCTCGCCGAGCGGCAGGGCCGGGCGTTGGGCGCGCTCGAACAGCCGCTGCGCGATACGCTCAAGCGCTACGGCATCGACGAGGCGGCGTGGGACGCGGTGCGGACGACGACGCCATACGAGCACGAGGGGGCGAAGTTCCTGCGGCCCGAGGACGTGGCGGCGCGGGCCGACATCGAGGGCGCCGACGAGCTGGCGACGCGGCTGCTGTCGATGGTGCAGTCGGAAACCGAGTTCGCGGTGCCCTCGGTGACGCTCCGCGGCAAGGCGTTCATCGCCGGCGACGTGAAGCCGGGGACGGTGGCGGGCGAGCTTCTGCGCTCGGGCCTGATGTACAAGTCGTTCGCGACGACGCTGGTCATGACGCACGTGATGCGGGGCGTGCGCCAGCGCTCGCCCGCGAGCCGGGCGGCGTACATGGCCGAGCTCGTCATCACGTCCACGCTGATGGGCGCGCTGGCGCTGCAGCTCAAATCGCTCGCCGGCGGGCGCGATCCCGCGCCGATGGACAGCTGGAAGTTCTGGATCGCGGCGATGACGCAGGGCGGCGGCCTCGGCATCTTCGGCGACTTCGTGTTCCAGGACACCAACCGGTTCGGCGGCGGCTTCGCCGAGACGCTGGCCGGGCCGATCTCGGGGCTCGCGACCGACGTGCACCGGTTGACGGTGGGCAACGTGCGCGCGGCGATCGAGGGCGGGAAGATGAACCTTGGCGCCGACGTGACGCGATTTTTAAAGAACTACACGCCGGGCGGATCGATCTGGTATCTCAAGGCCGCCTACGAGCGGGCGGTGCTGGACCAGCTTCAGCTCGCGCTCGATCCGGACGCGCGCCAGCGCCAGCGGCGCTACGAGCAGACGATCAAGCGCGAGCGCGGGCAGGGCTTCTGGTGGCGGCCGGGGCGGGCGCTGCCGGAGCGGGCGCCGGAGCTGCCGTGAACCGCTTCCTGTGGCGCTGGGGACCCGCCCTTGTTATTGGCTGGTCAATTCTATTGATCGTCATCTTAATTGTAGATAACATTCGCCCTCTAACGGGAGGATGACCCAATGGAATGGCGCTTTGCCAGTGTCTTCGTGAACATTTATTCGATCGGCGTGCCTGCCACGATGGTCTATCTCACGTTCTTTGATGGCTATGATTACAATTCCTGGAACTGGTTCGTCGCCATCCTGGTGAATGGTTTTCTCAGCGTGATCTGGCCCATCTATTGGGGGTTGCTCCGCTGGGTGATGATGTGACGCCTTGACACGGCGGGCGAACGCGCCGAATCTAGTCGACGGAGCCTAGAGAACTCCAACGTGGGCGGCAGGCCGCCATCCCTTCGGGGACCGTCAGGCGGCTTTCGCGTTTCCGGCTTTTCCTCCGGGGGCGGTCGTTCTGTCCAGGGCGCAAGCCTAAAAGCGATCGGCCCGTCCTACGTCGGGTTTTCTAGCCCCCGGGGCACCGCGACACTAGAAAAGCGCGCCGCTCCGGCAATTCGCAACGTAGGAGCGGCCCGATGGCCCACGATCCCTATTACGACCACTTCGACAAGCCGGTCACCTTCGCGACGCTGGTGCGGTTCGGCGCGTTCATCCACGAGCGCCAGTCGGCGGGGGACAGCTTCGAGGAGGCGTTCGAGCTGGCGCTGATCCATGTGATCGGGCGCAACGCCGAGGCGCACGAGCGGAGCCTTGGCGGAGGCCTGCAATGAACGAGATCGCCGTGTTCGACTTCGAGGACGAGGCGGTGCGGGCGATCGAGATCGACGCCGAGCCGTGGTTCGTCGGCCGCGACGTGTGCCGGTGCCTGGAGATCAGCGACCACCACCAGGCGCTCGGGCGGCTCGATGACGACGAAAAGGGTGGGTACAATATACCCACCCAACGCGGCGCCCGGAACATGATCGTGATCTCCGAGCCGGGGGTCTACCGGCTGGTGTTCACCTCGCGGACCGAGGTCGCCGAGCGGTTCAAGCGCTGGCTCGCGCACGAGGTGCTGCCGGCGCTCCGGCGGCACGGCCGGTTCGAGATCGGACGCGCGCCCGCCGCCGGGGCCGGCGGCGTCAGCGCGCGGATGGCGGCCGACCTCGCGCCGGCGCTCTCGATGGTGCGCGAGGCGCGCCACGTGTTCGGCGTCGTCGCGGCGCGGGCGCTGTGGCGGGAGACGCCGCTGCCGTACCTGCCGGAGTTCGACGCCGCCTGTGGCGGGACCGACACCGATCCCGAGGCCGAGGGCGGGGCGTGCCTCGCCTATCTGCTCGCGCAGGGGGTGCACGGGACGCCGTTGGCCGAGCTTGTCGAGGCCGCCCCGGACACGGCGCTCGCCTTCGGGGTGCGGCGGATCAACGGCGATCTCGGGATCGCGTCGAAGGGCCGGATCCGGGCGCTGTTCGCCGGCACCCGCTGGCAGGACGGAGCGCATGCGGCCGCGCTCGCCGGGCTCGCCGGCGCGTTCCGCCACACCATGAAGTTCGGCGGGCCGGCGGATTACGGCGTCTGCGTGCCGTGGGAGCTGGTGGCGGGCCTCGGCCACACGGGCGAGGCGGATGGAGACGCGGGCGAGAGCTGACGCCTCACGTTTAACCGCCCCGGCGCGCCGGCATCATCGGCGTGAAAGGGGGCGCGACCATGAGCCAGCTGTACCCCGTCCCGCGGGGGACCCGGGAGACCATCCTCACCGCGAGCGCGGGCCAGACGACGTTCGGCCCGGTCGCCTGGCTCCTGTTCGACACCGCCGATGTCGAGGTCGCCTCCAAGCCGGTCGGAGCGACCTTGTGGGCGACACTCACATCCGGCTTCACCGTGACCGCGAGCGAGAGCCTGCCCGGCACCTTTTCCGTCGTGTTCGACGCCGGCCGGACAGCGGGCGAGCAAATCCGCATCCGCGGCAAGCGGGTCCACGAGCAGACGATCGACGTTGCCCAGGGCGGCGCGATCCGCGCCCAGCGGCTCGACACCGAGCTCGCCAGGATGGCGGCGGTGCTCCAGGAGGTCCGGCGCGACGCCGACCAGATCCCCGACATCGCCGCCGAGGTGGCCGCCGAGCTCGCCGCCGTCAGCGCCGCCGAGGCGGACGCGAGCGCGGCGGCGGCCGCGGTCTCGGAGACCAACGCCGCGGCCTCGGAGGCCGCCGCGGCCGCCTCGGCGGCCGGGGTCGACCTGCCGGCGGTCGGAGCCGGCGACGCCCTCAAGTTCCTCCGGGTCGAGCCCGGCGAGACCGGCTTCGAGCTGACCGATCCGCCGGTCGGGCAGGTGGCAACCCTGACGGCGCTCGAGGCGCTGGCGCCGGCGAGCTTCGGCGCGGTGGTGCTCAGGGGCCGTGCCGCCGCCGGTGACGGGGGCGGGGGAATATTCCGCTGGGACGCCTCGGACCTCTCGGCGACATTGCTCGGGGGCGCCATCGCCAGCTCGGCCGTCAACGCGACGACCGAAACGATCACCAGTGTCGCGCACGGCCTCCACACCGGGGACGCGGCCGTCACCACGACCGCGGTCAACGGCCTCGCGCTACAGACGATCTACTACGTGATCAAGGTCGACGCGGACAATTTCAGGCTCGCGTCGACCTACGCGCTCGCGGTCGCGGGCACGCCGGTCGATCTCACCGGCACCACGGCGGTGACCGTGCACGAGCACTTCGATCCGCTGATGGGCGTCTACGTGACCGCCGACGCCGACGCCGATATCACCGGCGCCGCCGGGGCGTGGGTGCGCCAGGTCTCCGGCCCGGTGAACATCCGCTGGTTCGGGGCGGCCTCGGACAGCGGCACGACCGACAACACTCCCGCGCTCCACGCGGCGCAGAAGCAGCTCCCCGCCGATGGCGGGACCATTTTCGTGCCGGCCGCGGCGGGCTTTTATGAGCTGGCCAGCGATTTCTATTTGGACCAAAAGAACCGCCTGGTCGGCGAGGGCGTCGGCTCGTTTCTGACCGGCGACGGCGCGGCGGTCATCGTCGACGCGATCTCCGATCCCGAGACCCGGCCGTACTGGGGCATCGAGCGGATCAGGATCGACCGGAGCGGCACCGCGGGCCCGGCGGTGCAGCTTCTCGGCCAGGCGGGCTCCGGGCAGGCGCCGATCAGGAGCGTCATTCGCGACCTGTTCATCCTGGCATCGACCGGCCATGGCCTCCAGTCGAAGGGCGCCTACCTGATCGACATGTACAGCCCGCTGATCACGGGCTGCGCCGATACGGGCCTGTGGCTGGGCCGCGACGACGCGGAGACGGTCGGGCCGAATGCCTGGTGCGTCTTCGGCGGCGAGATTGTCGCCAACGACAAGGCCGTTCACATCGACACCGCGCTCGGAATTTCCTTCTTTGGCACCGCCATCGAGGGCAACACGACCGAGGGCGTCGACATCGTCCAGAGCGGCCGGCACGTCGGCTTCTACAACTGCTATTTCGAGGCGAACGGCGGATTCGACATCAGGACCGGCGCGACCGCCGGCGGGTCGTACGCGCTCAGCGTGATCGGCTGCAACATGTTCGACGGGTCGGTCAACAAGGACTACGCGATTGTCCTCGCGGCCTCGTCCCTGCTCACGTCGATCATCGAGAACACGACGTTCTCGACGTATGTCGTCGCCGGGATTTCGGTCGGCGCCAGCGTCGTCGGCTCGGTGCGGCAGTGCCAGGCGGTCTCCGGCACGCCGGCGCTGGTGTCGGCGTGGACAAAGACCTTCCGCCGGCCGCTCGACGAGGCGGTGCTCTCGGCCACGATCACCTTCGACTGGCCGAGCGTGGCGGCAGGGGCCAGCGACACCCGGGATTTCACCGTCACCGGCGCGGCCGTTGGCGATCTGGTGATCGCGGCGGCCATCGGCGCGGGGACGACGCTGGATCGGGTGCAGGTGACGGCGTGGGTCTCGGCCACCAACACGGTGTCGATCACCCTCACCAACCACAACGTCGGCGCGGTCGACCTCGCGAGCACGGGCTACCGCTTCATCGTGCTTCCAGTCGCCAACTGGGGGTTGTGAGATGGCGCCGGGCTATGCCGCGGCGGCGGGCCGCCTGCTCGAATTCATCCGGCGGACCGAGACCGGCAGGACCGGGCGCGAGGCCTACGATGTCGTCTACGGCCACCACCAGGCCGAATTGCCCAAGCCGGTGACCAGATCGACGATCGCCGAGGTGATCGCCGGCGGCGGCGCGCGCGCGGCGCGGTGGGGCTCCTCGGCGGCCGGCGCCTACCAGTTCATGCGCGCGACGCTTCAGGGGCTCCAGGCCGCGCTCGGGCTGTCCGGCCGCGCGGTCATGAGCCCCGACCTTCAGGACCGGCTGGCCATGGCGCTCCTCGAGCGGCGCGGCCTCGCCCGGTTCATCGCCGGCGAGATTTCGCCCGTGGCGTTCGCCCGCAACCTCGCGATGGAGTGGGCCTCGCTGCCGGTGCTGGCGCCGACCCGTCGCGGCACGCGCGAGGTTAAGCGCGGCCAGAGCTACTACGCCGGCGATGGCCGCAACCGGGCGCTGGTCGCGCCCGAGCGCATCGAGGCGCTGCTCGCCGAGGTGATGGCGCTGGCGCGGACGGGCGCGCCGGAGCCGGAGCCGGCGGTGGAGCCCGCGCGCCGGGGCCGGGGCGGGATCGCCGCCCTCATCGCCGCGCTGGTCGCGCTCGGCGCGGTGATCGCGGCCAACTGGAGCCAGTTCGTCGACATGGTGCTGTCGCTGTTCGGCGGCATCTGAACAGGAGAGCGACCAAATGATTTACATCATCGGATTCTTCGTCGTCCTCGGCGTCGCGCTTGTCGTCGCCAACGAGATCGACGCGCTCACGGGCTGGAAGACGCGCATCTTCACCGCGCTGCTCGCGCTCGGCACGGCGCTTCAGGCGTCCGGCGCATTCGACATCGTGTCATCGGACGCCGAGCTCGGCGCCGTCGGCGCAGGGACCGCGTTCATCGTGTTCCTGCTCCGCCAGATGACGACCACACCGCCGGGGAGGAAATTCTGATGCCCATCAAGCTGCCGTTCGGCGGCAAGTTCCTGCGCCTCGCCGCCCGGATCGGCGGCGCCGCGATCGGCGGCCCGCTCGCGCTCCTGATCCCCGAGGCGGTCAACCTCGGCCTCGGCGCCCTCGCCGCGGCGCGGGGCGAGCCGGCGCCGGCGCCGGTCCAGGACACGCGGGCGAGCCTCAAGGGCTCGCGCACGGTGCTGGTCGCGCTGTTCTGGGCGCTCGGGCATCTCGCGGCGGCAGTGGGGCTGTGGGCGCTGCCGGGGCCGTGGGATGATATCGCCAGCACGCTCATCATTGGCACCGTCGCCCTGAAGGCGGTGAGATGAACGCGCACGAATATATCGTCGAGCACAAAACCGAGATGTGGCGGCTGGCCAAGCACGCCGGCCCGTACATCTGCGCGTTCTGGGCGGTGATCGCGTGGTTCGTCGCCGTCGGCTGGCTCGACACCCCGGCCAAGTCGCAGGAAATCAAGGATGTGAATACGAAACTCGACGCCCAGTCGGACGAGATCGCGGAGCAGTCGGACGCCATCGAGGCGCAGTCGAGATCGCTCCAGCGCGTGCGCGAGAACGACATCCGCCAGACCGAGCAATTGACCGGCATCGACCGGAAGCTGGACGGGGTCCAGCAGCAGCTCGGCATCGTGCTGGAGCGCCTATTGAACGCGCCGGGCAACGGCGGGCGCTACGGGCGCGATCCGCTCTGACCCGCGCGACCGGACTCGCCCTCGCCCTCGCCCTCTCGCTCGGCGTTCAGGCCGGCGACCCGCTCGCCGTGTACGGCTTCGAATGCCGCCTCGTCATGGCGAGCGGCTGGCCGGCGCCCCGGCTCCAGTGCCGGTCGTGGCGGGTGAGCAAGCCGATGCGGCTGCTGGGGCTCGACTGACGGCTCGGCCCCGGTGCGACTTTTCCCCAAAAACCGACGAAATCAGGCGCCCGCGCGGCTGCCAAGTTATTGATTGGCAAGGAGTGGCAACACATTCGTTATCAGACCCCGAAGGCGACAGGGTGGCTGCGGATTGTCAGCAATTCAAGGGCTTAGGCGAGTGGCCACGTGAACATTCCGCGAATATGCGACTTTTGAAAAGTCGCACGTGCGACTTTTGTTCGCGTGGATCCGGCGAAGAGGTCGCCAATCGCGCGGGCGGCATGTGTCCTCGCGCGCCGCCCGCGCGCCCGGTGCGGCGCGTCGTAGCGGTTGTGGCATCGCTGGCAGAGGGCCGCGAGATTGTCGTCGTCGCAATCGCCGGGGTCATGGTTGAGGTGGGCGACGGTGAGGACGACGCGCGAGCCGGTCTCGGGATGGGGCTCGCCATTCTTCGCCCCACACCATTCGCAGGCGTTGTTCGCCCTGTCCTCGCGGATGCGGCGGCTGATCTCCGGCCAGTCGGGAGGATAGAGTGACCTGTTCTCCGGCCGGATCGGCATCGGCTAGGGACAACACCGGAGATCGTGAGATGTAGCGCTCATCCCGCACCGCGCGCACGTGACCGACCAGGAATGTTCATCGCTGACGGGTTCGCCATTCCACTCATGCTGGCAGGGGCCATTCGGGCAGGCGCAATAGCACGTGCCGGGGTGTGGCGAACAATGAAACAGCACCTTGGACAGGTCCCAACCATAGTGCTCGCTGATTGATTTCACGATAGCCGCGACCGCTTCATCGCGCGTTCGCTTGAGCTCGTCGAACTCGGCTTCGGTGAGGTGGGGCCGGTTTGCTCTCATAGCGCGATGCCCTCGCGCCGCATCCAGGCGGTGAGCTTGTCGATCGCCGGGTCCGCGAAGGCGCGGCCCAGCACCAGGTAGTGCTTGAGGATGGTGTCGATCGCGACCAGCGAATGGCCGGAGATCGAGGCGATCTGCCACTTGTCGCAGCCGGCGAGCGCGAGCCGGGTGATGGCGGTGTCGCGCAAATCGAGGAACCTGAGATCGGCGAGCGACGGGCACGAAGCGGCCGCGGCCGCGCGCACCAGGCCGAAGGAATGGGAGAAGGTGCTGCCGTTCCACGCCTCGCCGGTGGTCTCGGACAGGATGATCGCGAGCTCGTTGCGCTCGGGCCGGCCGAGCTTGCGGCAGCGCTCGCTTTCGATCGCCCGGCCGCGCCGGCGGGCCTGCCCCATGCGGGCGGCCAGGACCGGCGTCAGCTTCACGTCTACGCCTGCGCCGCGCTTGAACTGCCGGAGGCGAATGCGCCCGTCGGCGACGATCCAGTCGGGCATGGCGAGCACGTCGCCGCGGCGCTGGGCCGAGTGCAGCGCGAGCAGGATCGCGTCGCCGACCGAGGGCACGCGGGCCTTGTCGGCGGCCGCGACCAGGGCCTCGATCTCGGCCGGCGTCGCCAGCCTGAGGCGCGGCGCCGCGCCCGGCATGCCGAGCCGGAAGGCGGGGTTGGAGTTCTCGCGCCGCCAGCCGATGCGCTCGGCATGGGAGAACATGAGCCGGGCGACGGCGATGATGCCGGCGGCCATCGCCGCGCCCTTGTGCTCGAGCAGCCGTTCCGAATAGCCGTACATCACCGGCTTGTCGACGGCGGCGACGGCGAAGCGGCCGAAGCCCTCGATGCCGGCGCCGTCCCGGCCGGTGAAGCCGTCGAGGAAGATGCCGGCCTTGGAGCGATAGTCCTTGCGCGTCGAGGCGCCGAGACGGCCAAAGCGCGAGCTTTTGGAATAGGCGTCCCACAGCGCCGCGCAGGTGCGCGGCGTGCGCGGGATGCCCTTCCTGACCTTCCCTGCCGGGCCCTCGGCCGGCACCGGCTGGGATCGCGCCTCCTGAACCTGGCGGTTGAGCTCGCGGGCGAGCTCGATCGCCGCCCCCTCGCCGAGCCAGTCGCCCAGCTCGTTCCTGAGATCGCGGCCCGTGAACCCGAGCGCGCGGACGCCCGGTCCCGGGTGCCAGCGCGGGCGGCCCGAGCGCCACTGGAAATAGGGAACCTTGAGGCGAGCCATCGCAACGCTCCTCTCGTGGCGGGCGTCGATCACGCCGGCGGCCGGCCGGCCGTGTCAAGGCCGGAAGCACAGGTGGCGGCGGATCCGGTCCAGGTCATACGAGCCGCGCAGGCAGGCGCGCCAGCCGTGGCGGTGGCCGATCAGATAACCGGCGATGAAGCCGGCGGCGCCGGCGATCAGGATTTCCCACATGCTGCCTCTCCTTCGGGCCGGGCGCGCTCGCGCTCGCGGCAATGGACCAGACCCGCGCCGCCGCAGGCATCGCACGGGAACACCGAGCCGAAGCCGGCGCGGGCCCTGGCCTCCGGGCCGAGCCCGTCGTGGGCGAGCAATCCGCGGCCGTCGCACTTGGCGCAGTTCATGGCGTTCGGCGACCAGTGAAGTTTCCGGGCGGCGCGCAGCATGGCGTTCTCGCGCCGCAGACGGTCGATTTCCTCGATCGCGATCCGAAGGTCGACCTTGCGCTCGCGCAGCCGGTCGCGCACGGCGAGCGCGATCTCCTCGTCGGACCTCGGGGCGCGGTGGCGATCGCGCGGGTTGCGTGGGGCGCCGTGCATCAGGCCGGCCGGTGGGCGAACAGCCGGCGCAGCTCGGCCGAGTGGGCCTCGATGACCGGGGCGTCGCGGGCGGGCGCCTCGCGCCCCTCGAGCTCGGCGACGCGGGCGGCGAGATCGGGCGCGAGGCGGCGGTCGATCCATGCCTGGACGTGCGACGGCCACCACACGAAGGGCCGCTCGTCGTGGATCGGCAAGGGAAAGCGCGCCTCGGCGACCAGGCGGCGCCAGTGGCGATAAAACCAGTCCTCGCCGCGGCCGACCCGCTCGGCGGTCTCGGCGAGGGTGAGCGGGTGCTCGGTCAATTGGCCGGCCCCGGGTGCCGCATTTCGCCGGAGAACGGGTGGATGGCCGGCGCCATCCGCTTGACCTCGGTCGACCTCAGCAGAAGCCGGGCGAACAGCACGTTGTAGGCGTCGACGACATCGCGCTGAGCTTCCGGCGCCGCCTCCGTGCGCGCGCAGACCAGCTGCGCCGTCATGTTCGCGACCATGTTGAGGACCACGCAATCGACGTCGCTCAATGCCTTCGTCAGGGCCTCGGGGTCGGCCCCGGCGTTCCGCACGTGGGGCAGGAGCTCGAGGCACCAGAACTCGAGGAACGGCCGCACGACCCGCTCGACCGACCTGACGGCGAGCCGGAGCGCGGCGTCGTCGCCCTGAGCGCGGATTTGCATCGACATCATGTCGATGCAGACGCGGATCGAGCGCCTGACCTGGGCGCGCTCCCGCGCGGTGAGGCGCGCGCTCATGCCGCGCCTCCCGGCTCGCCGCGGGTTCGCGCGTGGGCGGCGAGCGCCAGCGCGGCGACGATCGCCAGGTGACGGCGATAGGCGGCCTCGCGCCGGCGCACCGAGGCGAGGCCGGCGCGGATCAGCTCGCAGATGATGCGCTGGTTGAGCGACTGGCCGTCGGCGATGGCGGCGGCGATCTCGCCGGTGTCGTCGATCGAAAGCTTGCGCCACGCGCCGCGGGCGGCGGCGACGGCCTCGTTGAACGCCTGATGGTGGATCATGAGCCCTCCCTGGGTGGCCCCGCGGCCTCCCAGGGAGGGAAGACACCGCGGGGCTGGCCGGACCGCGCCAGGCACCAGGGCGCGATCCGACGCGGCGGAGGGTAAGGCGATTTGGGAGATCGGCGCAATGGAAAATTGCACGGATGACAGTTAATCCTCGAAAAGTGTTTCACGTGAAACAATTTAGCCGGAACGGTTGCGCGCGGTAAAGTCGCCGGCATGGGGCTTCGCGATCTGGCACGTGAGCGGGGATGGCTGTTCGTGGTGGCGGGGCTGGCCGCGGCGGCGGCGGCGTTCGTCGGCCTCGTCCAGTTCGGGGCGTGGCTGGCGACGGAGATTCTGGGGCTATCGCCGCGCGGCGGCGTTTTGCTGACGACCGCGCTGATCGTCGCCGTCGTCGTCGGGCTCGACGGCCGCCGGCGGTAGCTCCGGCCGGGCCGCCTCGCCGCCATTGTGCTCGAGGGCGCGAAGCCGGAGGGCTCGCACCACGGTTCCGACGATCGCCACCCGGTCATCATCGACGAGCAGCGGCTTGCGGCGGGCGGTGCTGTCGCCGGTCTCGGTGATGAGATACGGCGGATCCCAGACGCGGAACACGGTCTCGGCGCCGCCACGCATATGGTCGATCACCTGGGCGCAAACCGCGTCTCCCGGCCGGGGCCGGACGCCGCGATCGAGCAGGATGAGGTCGCCGGGAACGTAGCCGGCCAGATCGAGACTGCGCCCGCGAACGGTCCAAACGCTCTGATCGGCGTGGGTCGGGCGCAGCTCCGGCGGCGGCGCGGTTTGGAACGGCGCCACGTCCTCGGCGAAGCCCTCGGTCGCCTCCGCGAGCGGGTCCGCCGCGGTGGGCGGCGAGACGCCGAACCGTCGGACAATCCGGTCGATGGTGCGCCAGCTCAGGTGGCCGGGGTTGTTCTCGTCGAGCGCGCGGATCACCGTCGAGGGCGCAAGGCCGCAGGCTTCGGCGAATGGCGTGGGTTTGAGTCCGGACCGCGTGATAATCCGGCGCAGCCAGGCCCGGAGCATGTCCGCAACGTCCTCGCCCGAATTGTCGTCATCACCACCCACGCTCCGACTCTCCCTTGCGAAAATGCAAGAGCTAGTATGCGCGACTTCGGCGATGCGCTGCATCTTGTAAAAACAATCTTGACATATTTCGCAAATCACTTCAGCCCTATGAGTTATGCAATGGATCGAACAAATTGGCGAGCTAAAGCAACGGGCGGTGGCGCTCAACCTGTCGCTCAACCTGGTCGCACGCGCGTGCGGGGCTGATCCCTCGCTCCTGTCGCGCTGGCAGGCCGGCATGAGCCCGACGATCCGAAACTTCCAGAAGCATCACGGCCTGATGACTGCCGAGCTCGACCGCTGCGAGCGCGAGATGTTCTGGCGCATGGCCCGGCGGCTGCTCGACGCCGAAACCCTCGCCGCCTTGCGGGCGGCGATCCGGCACCAGATACCCGAGCCTTCGACACCCGACACCCGACACCTGACACCTGATCCCCGACTCCTGGCACCTGATCCGGAGGCCGCCGAATGACCGAGGCCGCGGACAGCCGGGCCGAGGTGACGCGGCTGATCGCGATCGACCGCGTGGGCCGGCCGCCGCTCCATGTCGGCACCATGGCGCTCGGCGTGATCTGCGCCTGGACCGAGGATGAGCGCGGCAAGGTGACGGCCTGCGAGACCCAGACCGTCGACGGCGCGATCGCCCGCGCGGTCGAGACGCTGGAGACGGGAACCTCGGGGGCCGCGCGCGAGCTCGCGCTCGCGGTGATCGCGCTCGCCGGCGAGGGCAACCGGCATGTCGTCCGGCTCGCCCCGCCCCGGCCGCCGAAGGCGCGGCATGGCTGAGGCGGCCCGCACCTGCCTGTCGATCGCGATCGAGGGCGAGCGGGCCCATCTGCGCGCCCACAACGGCCGCGGATGGGTGATCCGGGCCTGGCCGATCCCGCTCGCCGAGGCGCTGGCGCTCTACGAGGCGCGCGGGCGCGCGCTGCCGGTCGTCGTCGGCAACCGCTTCGAGCCGGTGCCATGACCGCGCCGGCGTTCGATCGCCTGGCGGTGCTCTCGCTCGCGGCATGCTTGCGCGCCACGCCGCTGCCGCGCGAACGGGTCGAACAGCTCGGCGAGCTGATCGAGCGCGTGGCCCCGGATCTGGAGACCGGCACGGCGCGCGAGCGCCTGCTCCTGCTCGCCGCCCGCGAGGTCGTCGTCGCCAGGGGCGAGGTGCCGGCGCTGATCATGCTCGGCGCCGTCCTCGACCACTTCAAGGCCGAGGACCTGCGGGCCGAGGCCGGCAACGACAATCGCGGCCACTGGTGGCGGCGGGCGGATCTCTGACATGGGCGAAATCGGCACCGGAACGGCCCCCCCTGTCATGCCCCCACAATTAAACGCGGGCGCGGCGAGCGGGCATGCGCAAATCATGCCCTCAAAGATAAACGCGATCGAGCGCCAGCGGGCCGAGATCGGGCTCACCCAGGTCGAGCTGTGCTGGAACGCGAGGATCAGCCGGCAGACCTACGAGCGGCTGCTCGCCGGGCGGGGGCCGTTCCGGCGCTCGACGCTGATGCGGCTCCGCCGCGCCCTGGCGCGCGGCCGCGCCGGGCTGGCGCTCGCAGACGACCTCGTCACCCGCTGCCTCTACAACGCCACCCTCGCCGCGGTGTGCGGCCATTTCGGCTACGACTTCGCTCTCATCAAGGCGCAACGGCCCTGGCCGGTGCAGTCATCGATGCCGGAGTGGCTGCGCGCGGCCGACGCGCGGCGGATCGCGATCTATCTCGTCAACACCGGCGCCGGGGTGCGCCAGATGGAGCTGGCCCGGGTCTGCGCCATGACGCCGGCGGCGATCTCGATCGCCTGCGGCCAGGTCGAGGACGCGCGCGAGGACGCGCAGGTCGACGCGATCATCGCCGAGCTCGAGACGCAACTGATGGGGGACCGACCATGACCAAGAGGCGCGGAGCGGCGAAGCCGCGACAGGGACACAAAAAATGACCATGCGCCATCCACTGAGGAATGAATGGGAGCGGATCGAGGCGCGGCTGAGGACCGAGGCGGCGCTGAGGCCGGGAACGGCGGAGGGCGCCCAGGCCCGGGCGATGCTGGCGCTGATGCCGGTCGTGGTCGACATCCTCGAGGACGAGCGCGACCGCGCGACGCCGGCGCCCCATCTCCTTCACGCGCTCGCCGGCGCGGCGGCCAACCTCGTCACCCAGATGGTCGGCGCCGCGATCGGCGACGGCGACCGGCGGCGGGTCGCCACCCAGGTGATGTCGCTGATCCACCGCAACGTCATGACCGAGCTCGCGCCGCGGCGCGAGACCGCGGCCGGCCTCATCCTTCCCGACTAACCCCACCCGCCAGCAAAGGAGAGAGATGATGGCGAGACGACCCAAAAAGCAGTCCGCGGCGGCCGCGCCGGCCGCGACGGAGACCGCGGCCGGGCCCGAGCTGGCGGACGCGACGACGAAAACGAAGGACGACATGCTCCGCCGCGCGGTCGCCGAGGGCACCTACCGGCCGCGGCGCGGCGCCGACATCGATTACGAGCTCGTGCTCGCGGACGACCTCGCCGCCGACGGCCTCGCCACCGTCGAGCGGAACCCGAACGGGCTCACCTTCTTCCTCAGGGCGACGACCGGGGGCATGAAGAAGGTCCGCGACCCGGACGGCTGGGCGGCGGACCGGGAGCGCGAGCGCGCCGCCGCCGCGCGGGCCGCCGGCGGCGGAGAGGCGCCGTGAGCTTCGAGGCGCTCGAGGCGCCGCCTGAGCGCAGGCAGCGGTGCGTCATGATGTCGGCACGCGAAGTGAAGGCCGGCATGGCGGTGAGACTCAACATCCCGGCCGAGTTCCTGCCGCCGGTCGCCAAGACCGGCGCGCCGCTGGAGATCGCCATCGGCCGGGGCGAGGATCGCGGCACGCTTCGCGTCGCGGTCAAGGACGACGGAGCCTTCAAGCCCCTCATGCTTTCCGCGCCCCGGAATCGGGAAGACTTGACCTTGCGGGTCAATCTGGGAGAGCCGGAATTCACCCCGGATGACACGTTCAAGTCGACGCGCTGTGTCTCGAAAGTCGAGGGCGACACCCTGATCGTGTTCCTGCCTCCCTGGGCCTTGCTCGCCGACGAGGACGAGAGCGCGCCCGGCCGGCGGGAGGCGGCTTAGGTCCGATGAACCGCGCCGGGCCGCGCCAGATCCGCGACATGCTCCAGGGACAGGTGCGCTCCTTGTGCGCCAGGCTGTTCCCGGGCGAGCGGATCCCGGCCGGCCCGGTGTTCACGCCGCGGAATCCGACCCGCGACGACCGCCGGCCCGGATCGTTCGTGATCTGGATGACCGGACCGGCGACGGGAGGCTTCTGCGAGTACTCGCCGCGGGGCGCGGCCAAGGGCGACGTGATCGACCTCATCGCCTATGTGCACGGACAGAACAGGGCGTTCGCGCTGCGCTGGGCCGAGGACTTTCTCGGCGTCCGCCAGATGGGCGCCGACGATCTCGCCCGGGCCAAGAGCCGCGCGAGACGGCGGGCGCGCGAGGAGCTCCACGCCGCGAGCGAGCGGGCGGCGAAAAAGCGCCGGGCGGCGATGCGGTTGTGGACGAGGGCGCGGGAGCCGATCGAGGGCTCGCTCGCCGAGGTCTATCTCGCAAGGCGCGGCATCGCCTGGGTGGCGCTCAAACACCCGGAAGGCGATCTCAGGTTCTGCGACCGGCTCGAATGGTGGAAGGGGGCGAGGTGGGAGGTCCGCCCGGACGGGGCGAGGATCAAGGCCGAGCCGGGGCCGTCGTTCCCGGCCATGGTGGGCGCGATGCGAAACCGCGCCGGCGACATCACCGCCGTCCATTGCACCTTTTTGAGGCACGACGGGACCGGCAAGGCGGACGTGCCGGAGGCAAAACTGATGTACGGCGAGGTCCGCGGCGCGGTGATCCGGCTCGCCATGGGGGCGGACGGGCTCACCATGGAGGAGGCGGCGGAGAACGGCGTTCTCTCGGACTGGATCATCGGCGAGGGGATCGAGACCATGCTGACCGTGGCGCTGGCGGCGCCGGAGGCGCGGGTCGCCGCGGCCGCAAGCGCCGGCAACATCCAGAACGCCTATGTCGACCATCCCGCGATCGAGCGGGTGATCGTCGCCGAGGACAACGACAAGGGCGCCGCCGCGGCCGAGCGGCGCCAGGCGACGCGCGCCGGGCTCGCCCGCCACGGCAAGCCGGTGGCGGCGATGGCCGCCGGAGCCGGCGTCAACGATTTCAACGATCTGGTGAAGGAGGAGACATGACAATGACTTGGAAGCCGGACATATGCATTCACCATTTCCCCTGCGACGACGGCTTTGCGGCAGCGTGGGTGGTTAATCGCAAGTGGCCGGGCGAGGTTCTGTTCGCCGGGCGCAACTACGGCCAGCCGCTCGACATCGACCTCGCCGGCAAGGACGTGCTGATCGCCGATTTTTCGTTCAAGCCGGACGTATTGGCTGCGATGGCCGATGAGGCGCGGTCGATCTTCATCCTCGACCACCACAAGACGGCGGCTGAGGATCTTGCGCATGTTTCGGTTTTCCAGGGTTCGGTCAAGACGGCCGGCGAGGCGGTCAGCTATCTCGACCACGGTGACCCCGCGGTGTTCGCCACTTTCGATATGGAGCAGTGCGGGGCCGAGCTGACGTGGGCGTTCTGCTTCCCCGATGATCCCGCGCCGAAGCTGATACGCCACATCGCCGAGCGCGATCTTTGGGTGAAGCATCCGCACGAGCACACCCGCCCGCTGTCGCTGCTCTTGCGGTCCTTCCCTTACGAGTTCGAGGTGTGGGACGATCTGATGCGCGCGTTCGACGACATCGGCGGCGACCGCGCCAACGTGCTCGCCGAGGCGCACGCGATCGAGCGCTTCTATGATCGCAAGATCGCCGAGGTGTGCGATGCGGCGGTGCCTGGAAGGATCGGTCCGCACCTGGTGCCCGTCGTCAACGCCCCATGGTTCATGGCGTCGGACGTCGGCCACGAGCTCCTGCAACGCGACAGCAGCGCCGCCTTTGCGGCCGTCTGGTACCACAGCTTCGGCGCCAGGACGTATTCGCTGAGGTCCGAGGACGGCCGCGAGGACGTGAGCAAGGTCGCGCGCCAATTCGGCGGCGGCGGGCATCGAAACGCAGCCGGCTTCCGGGTGCCGGCATGAGCGGCGACGACGGACGGGTGCGCGGCGAGCCCCAGCAGCCATCGCGGGAGACGGTGAGGACAGCCTCGGCGCGGATGGAGCGCGCGATCGAGCCGGCCGACGGGCTCGGGGACCGGGTCGATCTCGGCAAGCCGGCGCCGCCGCCCAAGGGCGAGCTCGCGGCGCCGCCGGCGCCGGCCGCGGCCGAGCCGATGGCGGCGGCCGGCAACGTCGTCGCCGCGATGATGCGCGAGACCCTGCGCACCAGCAACACCGACCTCCACCACCGGGGGCTGCCGACGCTGGCCGAGCGGGTCGCGCGCGAGGGCGTCGAGGCCCAGCTCAGGCGCAAGGCGCTGGCGAAGCGGCCGCGGGCGCGGCCGAGGCCAGCCAGGCCGCGCAAGTGACCGGCGTTTCACCATAGGACCTTTTTCGCCCTCGCCCACGAGAGGCGTGGAGGAGCGAAGCTCCGACAGGGAATGCAACCATGGTTCGCAAGGGGCCGGGCCGGGTGCGCGCCGCGTTCGCCGACGCGCGCGCCGAGCTCGACAGGCAAACCGCCATCGACGACCCGCCGGCGATCGGCGGGCGCGAGGTCGGCGGCGACAAGGTGCTCGCCGGCCAGTGGCCGGGCCATCCGGTCGACCGGCTGCCGCCGGGCTGCCCGGTGCAGCCGCTCGGCAAGGACGGCAAGATCAGCTACTTCGTCGACACGCTCGGCCAGCTCATTCCGGTGGCGTCGAACGAATGGGGCAAGAAGATCCTGATCGATCTGTTCGCCCTCACTCCCAACTTCCTCGAGTGGGCGTGGCCGAAATGGGCGAAGTCCAAGGACGATTTCGTCATCACCGGGATCGCGGCGGACGACGCCGCCCAGTGCCTGGTCAAGGCCGCGGCCGGGCGCGGCCTGTTCCAGCCGATCGACCGGGTGCGCGGGCGCGGCGCCTGGGTCGACGATCACGGCCGGCTGATCTGGCACTCGGGCGACGGGCTGTGGACGGTGGTGCCGGACGGGAGGGGCGCGAGGCTCCAGCACGCGCCGCCGGGCGAGATCGACGGCCTGTTCTACCCGGCGCGGCCGCTGACCATCGTGCCGTGGCTCGAGCCGGTGCCGGCCGAGGACAACCCGGCGCGGGAGATCTTCACCGCGCTCACCTCGTGGTCCTGGGGCCGGCCGGGCGTCGACCCGGTGATCGTGGTCGGCGCGCTCGGCGCGATGCTCATCGGCGGCGCCCTGCCATGGCGGCCGCACCTGTTCGTCGCCGGCGACATGAAGACCGGCAAGACCGAGCTGCAACGCCTGGTCAAGGCCGTTCTCGGCGCCGCGCTCCATGACGCGGCGAACACGACCGAGGCGGGGGTGAGGCAACGCCTCGGCCTCGACACGCTGCCGGTGGCGGTCGACGAGATGGAGGCGAGCGCCGACAACCGCCGGGTCGAGGCGATCATCGAGCTCGCCCGGCTCGCCTCGTCGGGCGCGCGCCACTGGCGCGGCGGCGCCGACCACAAGGGGGTCGAGTTCCAGGCGCGCTCGGCGTTCTTCATGACCGGGATCATTCCGCCGCCGATGCGCCCGCAGGACCGGTCGCGGTTCGCGCTGCTCGATCTCGACCAGCTCGCCGACGTGGGCGAGCCGCCGAGGATCGAGCCCGACGCCGGGCGCATGATCCTGAGGGGGCTGATGGACGCCTGGCCGGAGTTCGACCACATGCTGGGCGACTGGCGCGTCAACCTCAAGCAGGCCGGTCTCGACGGCCGCCAGCAGGACACCTGGGGGACGCTGTTCGCGATCGCCGAGCTGATGCTCGGGGCCGAGATCATGGAGGACGCCGGCCTGCCGGTGACGGACGCCGCCCGCGTCGGCGAGGCGGTCGCGGCGGCGACCAGGGCCGACCGCGCGGCCCAGCAGCCCAACTGGCGGACGTGCCTCGAACATGTCCTAGGCTCGACCATCGACGCCTGGAAGTCGGGCGAGAAGCCGACCGTGGGCGCGGTGCTCGACGAGATCGACGAGGCCGATCTCAAGTTCATCCGCAACCGGCTGGCGGCCGCGGGGCTCGGCCTGGTCGAGGAACGGCCGGAGGGCGGGGCCCATGGCGAGCGGCGGTACCTGCTCGCGGTGCCGCGCTCGTCGCCCTCGCTCGGCCGGCTCTATCAGGGCTCGCGCTGGCAGGACGGCGGCTGGTGGTCTAGCCTGAGGCAGGGCGTCCACGACGGGGCGGTCAGGGATGGCTACAGGGTGGTCAAGATCAACCGGGTGGCGGCGCACTGCCTCCTCGTCGACCTCGCCCGCTACGACGAGATCGCGGGGGACGAGGGGTGATGGCGGTCGCCAAGCCGATTCTCGGCTATCCCTCGCGCACCGCCGCGGTGGTCGCGCTGCGGCGCGAGGGGCTGACGCTCGCCGAGGTCGCGGCGCGGACCGGAATTCCGGTCTCGAACGTCTCGGCGCTCGAATGCTGCGCGCGGCGGCGGCGCGCGGCATGGCTCCCGCGGACCTCGCCTGGCGGCTCCTGTCGGTGATCGTCGCCGAGGATCTGGTGGACGCGGTCCTCGATGAGCCGCGCGGGGGTGGGCGATGACCGCCGCTCCGGAACGGCCCGTTTTGCGCTGGCACGGCGGCAAGTGGCTCCTCGCGCCGTGGATCATATCCCATTTTCCGCCGCACCGGGTCTATGTCGAGCCGTTCGGCGGCGCGGCCTCGGTGCTCCTCAGGAAGCCGCGCAGCCATGGCGAGGTCTACAACGACCCCGACGACGAGGTGGTGGCGCTGTTCGCGGTGCTGCGCGGTCCGCGCGCCGGCGAACTCGTCGAGGCGCTGAGGCTGACGCCGTTCGCGCGCGCCGAGTTCCGCGCCGCCTATGAGCCGGCCGACGACCCGGTCGAGCGGTCCCGGCGGCTGATCGTGCGCTCGGCCATGGGGTTCGGGTCGAACGCCCATGCGAGCGCGGTCAAGGGCCACCGTTCGACCGGGTTCCGCGCCAACTCGAGCCGGAGCGGGACGACACCGGCCCACGACTGGGCGGGCTACCCCGATTGCCTCGAGGCGGTCGTCGCCCGGCTCGCCGGGGTGACGATCGAGTGCCGCGACGCGGCCGAGGTGATGGCCGCCCACGACGGCCCCGCCACTCTCCACTA
>DASWLB010000381.1:0-1837 GCA_036396315.1 Alphaproteobacteria bacterium | reverse complement strand
AAGGTCCAGGTGTTGACCTGGAGCGAGGCTTCCTCGAACCCGCCGACCGCCTCGTCGAACGCTTCGATGCGGTCGCGCACCTCGGTCGGCGAGCCGACCCAGACGATGTCCTGCTTCATCTGCGCGTCGAAATTCGCCTTGCGCAGCCCTTCGAGCATCTGCGGATGGTTCGGGTAGTCCTTCGAGGTGGTGCCGGCGCCCCATTCGCTGGAGGCGTCGGCGAGGTAGCGCAGGTGGCGGTTGACCGGCTCGCGGTAGGTCGCGACCGCCTCGACCGAGTTCGTCGCGCAGTACATCTGGAAGGTCATCATAACCCAGCCGTCGCCGGGATGGCCGGCCTTGCGCCAGGCGTCGCGATAGAGATCGACGAGCTCGCGCAGGATCGCCGCGTCGCGGGGAATGCACATGACGTAGTAGCCGTTCCGCCCGGCATTGACGAAGGAATCCGGGCTCGAGGTCGCGGCCACCCAGAAGGGCGGGCGCGGCGATTGCACCGGCCGGGGCAGCGACGTGATGTCCTCGAACGAGTGGAACCGCCCCTGCATCGTGACGTGCTCCTCCTCGAGGAGGCGGCGGACCTGGAGCACTCCCTCGTCGAACCGGGCGCGGCTTTCGTCGAGCGAGCGGTGAAAGCGGCGGAACTCGTGCGGCAGGAAGGCGCGCGCGAAGCCCGCCTCCATCCGCCCATTGGAGATGGAATCGAGCATCGCGATCTCGCCCGCGACCTTCAGCGGGTTGTTGAAGATCGGCAGCAGCGCGCCGGTGACGAGCCGCGCCTTCTTGGTGCGCTGCGAGGCGGCGGCGAGGAACACGATGGGGTTCGGCGAATAGCCGCCGTAGCGGTCGAAATAGTGCTCGACGGTACGGATGTGGCTGTAGCCGAGCTCGTCGGCGAGCCCGATCAGGTCGAGCGACTCGTTCCAGTAGGCTTGCGCGGATTTCTCGTCGGGGCCGGCGTCGGGAAAGAACTGCATACCGAAATGCATGGGCGGGCCTTCCCTGGCGGCGGCGACGTGCGGGGAGTGTAACCCTCGGCAAATCGCCTGGGCAACGGCCGGATCGACCCGCGGCCGGGCGGGGATTATGATCCCTATGCAAGGCGGGATGCGGAGGCATTCGCGATGGGGCTCGATCTTCGGCTGCTTTCGGACGCGCTTGGCGCCGAGGTGCGGGGCGTCGATCTGTCGCGTCGCCAGCCGCCCGACATCGTCGCGGCGCTCAAGCGCGCCTGGCTCGACCATCTGATCCTGTTGTTCCGCGACCAGGAGCTGACCCAGGACCAACTCGTCGATGCGACCGCGTGTTTCGGCGAGGTGGGGCAGCTCGCGCGGCCGGAGGAGTACCGGACGCCCGGCCAGAAGCGGCTGCACCAGACGGTGATGCTGATCTCGAACGTTCGCGAGGACGGCGTGCCGATCGGGGCGCTGCCCGACGGCGAGATGATGTTCCACCACGACATGCTGCACGCCGAGGTGCCGCACGACGGCACGCTCTTGTACGCGCGCGAAATCCCGTCCCACGGCGGCAACACGCTCTTCGCCAATTTGTACGCCGCCTATGAGGCGCTGCCAGGCGAGGTGCGCGGACCGCTCGAAGGAAGGCGCGCGTTCCACCATTACAATTACGGCTCGCAGATCAAGGGCGACGAGAAGGGCACGCCCGCCTTCGCCGAATCCCGCCATCCGGTGTTCCGCACCCATCCCGGCACCGGGCGCAAGGCGATCTACGTCAACCGGTTGATGACCGAGTACGTCGAGGGCCTGGCGCGCGAGGAAAGCGACCGGCTGCTCGCGCGCGTGTTCGACACGACGGAAGACCCGCGCTTCGTCTACGAGCA
>DASWLB010000380.1:0-2615 GCA_036396315.1 Alphaproteobacteria bacterium | reverse complement strand
TGTCGGCGCGGATCGCGTCGATCGCAGCCTTCGGATAGCCGAGCTCGAGGCAGCGCTTCTCGTGCGCGGCGAACACGTAGTCCCCTTTCCAGTGGTGGGCGATCAGGCAGATCACCAGCTCGACCTCGCGCTCGGTGAGCGAGGAGGCCTTGTTGAGGAACGTGCCGATCCGTTCCATCGCGGCGGCGAGCTTCGGCGAATGGATCCAGATCTTGTAGGGCGTGAGCAGGCGCCCGCGGCCCGCGACCAGGTCCTTGAAGACCTGCGCCTGTTCGGCGGTGAGCTTGTCCTCGGGGATTTCCTGGATACGGCTGACGAGCGTGCTCATGTCGGGCGTTCTCCCTGTGGCGACGCCCGAGTGTAACGCAAAACGAAGGTGCCGGGCTTGCGCCCGGCACCCCGTCGGTAGGTCAGTCGGCGGCGATCAGGCGGCCTTGCCGGAGATCGCGGCCGTCACGGTCTTGGCGAGCGAGGCGGGCTTGCCCGCCTCGATGTCGATCTTGCGCGGGCGCATCGCCTCGGGCAGCTCGCGCTTCAGCTCGACGTGCAGCAGCCCGTCGGTCAGGTGCGCGTCGGTCACCCGGACGTAGTCCGCGAGCTGGAACCGGCGCTCGAAGTTGCGGCCGGCGATGCCGCGGTGCAGGAACACGCGATCCTCGCCGTTCGGCTCCTTGCGGCCGGAGATCACGAGCTGGTTGTCGCGGCTCTCGATCGAAAGCTCGTCCTTCGAGAACCCGGCGACCGCCATGGTGACGAGGTAGGTGTCCTCGCCGGTGCGCTCGATGTTGTAGGGCGGGTAGGACACGGCCGAATCTTCGACGTGCAGCGCGTCTTCGAGCGCCCGGTTGATCCGGTCGAACCCGACCATGGTGCGGAACAGGGGGGAGAAGTCGAAATTGGTCATCGCACATCCTCCATGAGAAGCGATATGTCGGTGTGGCCCACCCGATTGGGTCGGGCCGGTTTGCCGAACCCGCTTCGGGCGTCCGGCGACCTTCCATTTGGGGATGTGGACGGGAGGTTCAAGACCCCCGGAATCGGCGGGCGCGGCTTTAACCCTGAGGCGTGGATTACTGGGCGGCCGCGAGCTCGGCCGCGAGGCGGCGGGCGAGGGCGCCGGCGACGCGGCGGCGGTACCAGGGCTTCACGGTCGTGGTGCGCATCGGCTTCGCCTGCGAGCGCACCATCTCGCGCACCCGGTCGAGCGCCGCCTCGTCGAGGGGCTTGCCCGAGAAGGCGTCGAGCCCGCGCACGAGGTGGGGGTAAGGATTGACGGCGGTCAGCGCGATCTTGAGTTCGCCGACCGCGCCTCCAGTCTGGCACAGCCGGACGGCGACGCCCGCGAGCGGGAAGTCGATCGAGCCGCGCACCCGCGACTTGGCGTAGGAAGACGGCACCCCCGCCGCGGTGCGCGGCAAATGCACGGCCGCCACCATCTCGCCCGGCTCGAGCGCGAGATGGTTCATCCCGTCGTTGCGATACATCCTGGCGAGCGGGATGCGGCGGCGCCCCGCGGGCCCGACCAGCTCGACCTCGGCGTCGTGCACCAGGAGGGCGGGCGCGACGTCGCCCGAGAACGTGGCGAAGCAGCGCTTGCCGCCGGGCGCGACATGGCACACCGTGCCGTTCTTCTTCAGGCAGTAGTCGTTCGACCGGCGCCACCATTCGCTCTGGTTGTAGAACAGGCAGCGCGTGTCGAGGCAGAGGTTGCCGCCGACAGTGCCGTAGCGCCGGTGGGTCGGGCCGGCGACCGATCCCGCCGCCTGGGCGACGGCCGCGTAGTCGCGCGCGATGCCGGCATGGCGCGCGAGCGCGGCGAGCGCGACCGCCGCGCCGATATGCGCGCCGTCGGAATCCTCGCGGATCGCTTTCAATTCCTCGATCGCGGTCAAGTCGATCAGCGCGGCCGGGTTCTCGATGCCGCGCCGCACGTTGACCACCATGTCGGTGCCGCCGGCGAGGTAGCGCGACGCCGCGTCCGCAGCGCGGAGCTTGACCGCGTCCTCGACGGACTTCGGCCGGTGCAGCGCGAAGTCGGGCATGAACTCCATCACGAGTCCTCGTCGTCGTCCGGGCTCGCCGCGCCGCGCTCGCGCTTTTCCAGCAATTCCATCAGACGGTCCGGCGTCACCGGCAGCTCGGTCGGGCGGATGCCGGTCGCGTCGTGGATCGCGGCGGCGAGCGCCGGCAGGAATCCCGCGAGCGAGCCCTCGCCCGCCTCCTTGGCGCCGAACGGGCCGTCGGGGTCGTTCGCCTCGACGATCTTCACCTCGATCGGCGGGGATTCGACGATCGTCGGCACGCGGTAGTCCAGCATGTTGCCGGTGATGCCGAGCCCGTTGTGGTAGCGCGTCTCCTCGGTCAGCGCCTGGCCCATGCCCATCCACACCGAGCCCTGCACCTGGCCCTCGACCGCGAGCGGGTTGAGCGCCTTGCCGCAATCGTGCGCGACCCACACCTTCTCGACGCGGATTTCGGCGGTGTCGGGATCGACCGCGACCTCGACCACCTGGGCGGCGTAGCTGTAGGCCATGGTGCCGCCGATGGCGCCGCCGCGGTACTTCTTGGTGCCCCAGCTTTCCGGCCGGGTCGAGAACGTGCCCTTGAGGGTGAGG
>DASWLB010000379.1:0-6995 GCA_036396315.1 Alphaproteobacteria bacterium | reverse complement strand
CCGGCGCCCGACCCCAGCCGCACGCTCCGTCCCGGCTGGCTGATCAGCGCGGCGGAGCTCGAGGCGACGCGGGCGGACTATGTCGCGCTCGGACACTGGAACCGCCACGCGCGCGTCGGCAACGGGCGGGTGGTCGCGTTCTATTCGGGCTCGCCCGACGTCGCCGGCACGGTGAACGTCGTCCGCCTCTCGGAAACCGGCCCCGTCGAGGTCGCGCGCGAAGCGGTGCGCTGGCCGGGGCGCGGCTGATCGGCCGGTTGCGTTGTCATTCCGGGGCGGGCCGGAATAGACTTTCGCGGACGAACGGAAGGTGCGATGTGACGGAAAGCCTGCGGGCGAACGGCGGCACGAATGCGACCGACGTGCTGATCGTGGGCGGCGGTCCGGTCGGGCTTTCGCTCGGCATCGAACTCGCGCGTCTCGGCGTGCCGGCCGTCCTCGTCGATGCGCGCGACGGCACGATCAAGACGCCGAAGATGAACTTCGTCAACGTGCGCTCGATGGAATTCTGCCGCCGCTGGGGGCTGACCGAAACGGTGCGCGCGGCGGGCCATCCGGCGGATTTCCACCCCAACGTCGTGTGGGCGACCTCGGTTACGGGCCACGAGATCGCGCGCCTCGATTTTCCGCCGTTCCTCGCGGAGAAGACGCGGTTCTTCTCGCCTGCGGCCGATTGCCTCATCTCGCAATATTGGTTCGACCCGATCCTGCTCGCCCACGCGCGCGCGCAGCCGAGCTTGACCTTGCGGCACCGCACGCGGCTCGACTCGTTCCGCGAGGCGGACGGGGGCATCGCGGCGCGGGTCACCGACCTCGTCTCCGGACGGGCGGAAACCGTCACGGCCGCCTTCATCGTCGGCTGCGACGGCGCGGCGTCCATGGTGCGCGATTCCCTCGGGATCGGGCTCGAGGGGTTGCCCGCGATGCAGAACAATTTCCACGTCTTCCTCAACTCGACGGAGTTGATCGAGATCTTCGAGCGCACGCTCGGCCAGGCGCGGTTCTGCAATCTGGTCGGGCCCGAGGGCGTGTGGGGAATGATCACCTCCATCAACTGGCGCGGGTTGTGGCGCTTCAGCATGCAGCCGCCGCCCGCCGACGAATCGCGGGTACCCGACCTGTTGCGCCACGCCGTCGGCAGGGATTTCGATTTCGAGCTGATCGATTCCTCGCACTGGGTCAGCCGCAAGCTCGTCGCCGACGCGTTCCGCAAGGGACGGGCCTTCATCGCCGGCGACGCGGCGCACCAGCTCAACCCGTCGGGCGGGTTCGGCATGAACACCGGCGTCGGCGACGCGGTGGACCTTGCCTGGAAGCTGTGGGGAACGCTCGCGGGGTGGGGCGGGCCGGAGCTGCTGGCGAGCTACGAGATCGAGCGCCGCCCGATCGCAGTCCGCAATGTCGAGGAGGCGACGCGCAACTTCCGCTTGCCGCAGAAATTCGTGGTCGGGCCCGCGATCGACCGCGACACGGCGGAAGGCGCCCGGCAACGCGAGGCCTTCACGGCATCGCTGTACGATGCCGACATCATGCGCCACCACGACACGGACGGCATCGCGCTCGGATACCGCTACGATCCTTCGCCGATCGTGTGGCCCGACGGGACCGAGGCCCCGGCCGACGCGGTGCGCGACTACGCGCAGACGGCGCGCCCCGGCCATCGCGCGCCGCACGCGTGGCTCGACGGCGGCCCGCCGCCGTCGGCCGGCATGCGCCTCGAAGGCGGGCGGTCCACGCTGGACCAGTTCGGCAACGGATTCGTGCTGCTCGATTTCGGCGCGGCTTCGGGCGAGGCGGCGCGCCTTGCGCGCGAAGCCGCCGTGCGCGGCGTACCGTTCGAGGTCGCCACAATCGCCGAGCCCGATATCGCTGCGCTTTATGCGCGCCGCCTCGTCCTCGTGCGGCCCGACGGCCATGTCGCCTGGCGCGCCGACGTGGCGCCCGCCGACGCGGGCGCGGTGATCGACCGGGTGCGCGGCGCGGGCGCCGCCCGCGCCAAGGAGGTCGGGCAAGCCCAACCCGTCGCGATGTCCTAAGTGGCGTCCCGGACGATGGCGCGGAGCTCGTCGCCCAGTCCGAAATACAGGGCGCGCTGCAGGAAGGTCGGCATCGCGCCGGAGCACTGGAACTTGCCCGTTACGTTGCCTTCGGCGTCGCCGTTCTGCACCTCGAACTTGAACAGCTCCTGCATCTTGATGACGCCGTCGTTCGCGTCGGTGACCTCGACGATATGGGTCACGCGCCGGCAGCCGTCGCGCATGCGCTCGACGTGAACGATGAGGTCGACGGCGGAAGCGATCTGGGTGCGGAGCGCGTCCATCGGCAGCTTCGATCCCGACAGCGCCACCATGTTCTCGAGGCGCGACAGCGCGTCGCGCGGGCCGTTCGAATGGATGGTGCAGAACGAGCCGTCGTGGCCGGTGTTCATGGCCTGAAGCATGTCGACGACCTCGTCGCCGCGTACCTCGCCGACGATGATACGGTCGGGCCGCATGCGCAGCGCGTTGCGCAGCAAGTGACGGATCGTCACCTCGCCCTCGCCTTCGACGTTGGCGATGCGCGCCTCGAGGGTCACGACGTTATCCTGGTCGAGCCGGAGCTCGGCCGTGTCCTCGATCGTGATGATGCGCTCGTTGGACGAGATCGCCGACGACATGGCGTTGAGCAGCGTCGTCTTGCCCGCGCCCGTGCCGCCCGAGACGAGGATGTTGAGGCGCGAATGTGCCGCGACCTTGAGGAGCCGCGCCATCGCGGGCGATAGGCTGCCCTTCTGGGCCAGCTCGTCGAGCGACAGCTTGCGGTCGGGGAACTTGCGGATCGAGATCGAGGTGCCGCGGATGGCGAGCGGCGGCGCAACGATGTTCACGCGGCTGCCATCGGCGAGGCGGGCGTCGCAAATCGGGTTCTTCTCGTCGACGCGGCGGCCCGCCCAAGTGGCGATGCGCACCGCGATGGTCTTGACGTGCTCTTCGTTGCGGAAGCGCACGTCGGTCAGCTCCATGCGTCCGGCGCGCTCGACGAACACCTTGTTGGGGCCGTTGACCAGGATGTCGTTCAGGTTCGGATCGTCGATCAGCGGCTGCAGCGGACCGTACCCCAGCATCTCGTCGAGCAGGATGGTGTGCAGCGCCTTCCTCTCCGCGCCCGACATGCCGATTTTCTGGTCGACCAGGATCTTGTCGGCGATCTCGCCGAGTTCGACATCGAACTGTTGGCGCGGCATCGCCGCCGCGCGCTGGATGTCGATGTAGTCGAACAGGATGGCGAGGACCTTCTCCTTGGCCTCGATCACGATCGGGTTGGTGAGGGCGGAATTCTGGGACGTCCGCGCCGGCGGCTTGGACGCGGTGGCGGCCGGGAAGGGCACGACCTGGGCCGGCGGCGTCGCGGCGCCGGGCTGCGCGGCCTTCATCTCGCCGGGAGCGGCCGGATGCGACGGCGCGACGCGGACCGGGGCCGGGCGGACCCCGGTGTCCAAGGTCTTCGGCTCGCCGGCCCCGGGCGACACGCGCTTCAGGTCCGCCGGATCCTTCCACGTGCCGGCACGCGGGGCCGTGGCGATGCGGTTCGTCATCGGGGTCGGGTCCTGGTTGTCGCGTCGGGTAAACATTACTAACCCTAGCCTGAGAATTGAGTAAATACATAATTTACTGCGGTCGAAATGTCAAAGTATATCGTAGTGTAATTAACAAAAACGCTAGTCGTTATTTAATAAAATTGTCGATATCGGTCAAGGAATCGGCCGGGTGCGGCGGTTAATTTGCGTCAACGATAGAGCCGACGGGGCACGTCGCCGCACTCGCGTTAACCAAGATTCGCGCCTCCGGATCGCGCCGCGGGTTCCCCGAGGTGGCTGCACGGGCATTGCGCCGACCCGGGCGCCCCGGGCAGTATCCGGGCGAGCGCAAGGGAGGCATCAGTGGCCAAGCAACGCATCCGCTACGTCGATCCCGCGACCGTCGCCGATCCCAAGATGCAAGAGGAGTTCGAACGCTGCCGACGGGTCGGCACGCCGCGGCCCGAAAGCCAGGCGATCCGCGCCCACGTGCCGGCGGCGTTCTGGTCCTTCGCCAACACCTGGCGCGACGTGTTCCACAACGGCGTCGCCGACCACGCGCTGAAGGAGCTGTGCCGCGTCTACGTCTCGCAGTCGGTCAAGTGCGAATACTGCGGCAACCAGCGCTCGGTGAAGTCGGCGAACCAGGGGCTCGTCGAGGACGACTACAGGGATCTCCTCAACTTCGAGAAATCCACCCGCTACGACGCGCGCCAGAAGGCGGCGCTCGCCTATACCGAGGCGATCGTGTGGGACCTCGAGACCGACGATGCGCTGTGGGACCGACTCTACCGTCACTTCAGCGAGCCCGAGATCGTCGAGATCGGCTATTTCGTCGCCATCACCATGGGCCAGCAGCGCTGGCTTCGGACGCTCAACATCGACCATCACCAGGTCTTGGCCGGCACTTCGGCCTCGATGGCGCCCGGATTCGAGACAGCGGAGGCGCTTGCGAAGTCGAAGTCCGACGCCGACTATTGGGCGCACAAGGACGCGCCCGCGAAGGCGCGCCGCCGCTCCGCCGCCGAATAGACGGGACGTCGTCCGGCATGCGGGACGAAGACCGGATGACGGATGCGGACGCAAGCGCGGCGCGCGCCCGGATTTCGCTCAGCGGAGTCGGAAAGAAATTCGGCGCGCTCGAGGTGTTCCGCGACGTGAATCTCGCGGTCGGCGCGCGCGAGATCGTCACGGTTGTCGGGCCGTCCGGCTGCGGCAAGACCACGCTGCTCCGCTGCGTCGACGGGCTCATCCCCTACGATGCGGGAGAGATTCTGATCGAGGGGCGGCGCGTCACCGCGCCGCTCGCGGGCGTCGCCATGGTGTTCCAGCTTTTCGGGCTGTTCCCGTGGAAGACCGTGTTCCACACCGTGGCCTACGGGCTCAGGGTGACCGGTGTGCCCGCCGCCGAGATCGCCGAACGCGTGCCCCGTTTCATCGAGCTCGTCGGGCTGACGGGCTTCGAGAGCGCCTACCCCTACCAGCTTTCGGGCGGAATGCAGCAGCGCTGCGGGCTTGCCCGCGCGCTCGCAACCGAACCCTCGGTGCTCCTCATGGACGAGCCGTTCGCCGCAATCGACGCCCAGACCCGTGAGATCCTCCAGCTCGAGCTGCTGCGCATCTGGGAGACCAAGCCGACCACCATGGTCTTCGTCACCCATTCGATCGAGGAGGCGGTGCTGATGGGCGACCGCGTGGTGGTGCTCAAGGGCCGGCCATCCACGGTGTTCGAGGTGATCGAGGTCGGGCTGGCGCGGCCACGCAGCCGCAGGACGCTGGCCGAGCCCCGCTTCACCGAGGTGCGCGAGCACGTCTGGCAGACCCTCATGGACGAGGCGCGCCGGGCCGAGTTCACGGTCTAGGGAGCGGCCGAGAATCCCATTGCCGGGCGGGCGCGGCGGCGCGATCCTTATCGCGTGGGGCGTCCGGCCGGGGCCGGAGCGACACCCGCTGACAGGGAGTCCACCATGATCGCAACAATGCCTGCGCGTTCGCTGGTCCGCAGCCTCGCGCTCGCCGCCTGCGCCGCATCGGCGATCGCAATGTCGGGCACCGCGTCCCGCGCAGCCGACAAGGTCAACTTCGCCGTACCCGCCGTGCCGCCGGTGTTCGGCGGGGTCGTCGCCTATGTCGCGAAGGACGTCGGGATTTTCGAGAAGTACGGGCTCGACGTCACGGTGCGCGCGATGGATTCGGGGGCGGCCGCGGCACAGGCGGTGAACGCGGGCTCCATGGACATGTCGATGTCGCCGACGCCGTTCGTCGCCACCATGATCTCGAACGCGGGTGCGCCGATGAAGGCGATCTGGGGCATGGACAAGGCGGATTGGCTCGTCGCCTCGATGAATCCGGCCAAGATGAGCTGCGATTCGATGAAGGGCCAGGGCGTCGGCGTGGATTCGCCGCGCGGCGCGCGCTGGATCCAGCTCAATACGTTCCTCATCAACAAGTGCAAGCTCGCGATCGACAAGGACGTGCCGACCGTGCCCTTGTCGTCCAACGTCGGCACCGCCATGGCGTCGGGCCAGATCACGTTCGGCGTGCTGCACATCGACGATGCGCCGGTGATCGAGCGCATGAGCGGCAAGAAGGTGCACGTGATCGCGGACCTCGAGGACGTGGCGCCCGGCCAGCACTACCTCGTCGGCATCGTGCGCCAGGACAATTTGGCAAAGCGGCGCGACGTGTTCGTGCGCGTCGTCGCGGCGCTGCGCGATGCGGCCGCCTACATGAAGGAGCCGGCCAACGCCGACAAGGTCGCCGTGATCGCCGAGGTGACGAAGCGCGAGAAGTCCGAGGCGCTCGCCGCGCTCAAGGCCTACATCAAGATGGAATTCTGGCCGCAAGGCCACGTCGGGCTCGCGAAGGAGCGCATCGCCCGCGCCATCGGAAACCAGGTTGCCGTCGGCAAATCGACCCAAGGCAAGTCGGGCATCAAGCCCGACAAGACGCCGGTGACCTTCGAACAGTTCGTCGACCTCACCGTGTGGGCCGATGCGCAGAAGATGAAGAAGTAGGAGCATCTGTAGGGGCGGGTCTGAGACCCGACCCTACAATTGCCGGCGCGTAGAATCCATCATGGCCCGGCTGAGCCTGCGGTCGCGGCGCACCGCCCAGGTGACGGCGAGCCTCGCGGCCGGCCTCGCCCTGTGGGAGGTGGCCGGCTGGCAGTTCAACTCCTCGCAGATGGTGCCGGCGCTGGGCTCCACCTTCGGCCCTATCGCGTCGATCGCCGACCGCATCGCCGGACCCGCGCTCGAATCCCACCCTGGCGCGTTGCCCCGCCTCGCCGAGTTCATCGGCGACGGCGAGTTCTTCATCGCGCTCGGCCAGTCGCTAACCTTGTTCGCGGCCGGCTTCGCCATCGCGCTCGCGATCGGCGTTCCGCTCGGCATCCTGATGGCGCGCATCCGCATCCTTCGCATCGCGCTCGAAGGGT
>DASWLB010000378.1:0-3672 GCA_036396315.1 Alphaproteobacteria bacterium | reverse complement strand
CTGTGGCTGCGCCGGCTTTAGCCGACTTGCTGCACGTGCGAAGCGCACACCGCTGCATTGCACGATCGCGCGTTGTCCGGCCGGCGGCGGGCCCCATATGGTACGTTGACAGGCCGCCCAAGCGCGGCCCCGAGGGAGTTTCCAGATGACCGAGATCGTGATCGCCTCCGCCGCGCGAACCCCCGTTGGCGCGTTCAACGGCGCGCTCGCCTCGCTGCCGGCGTCCGATTTGGGCAAGGTCGCGGTCGCCGAGGCGCTGCACCGCGCCGGCGTCGCGGGCCAGGAGGTCTCCGAAGTCATCCTCGGCCAGATTCTCACCGCGGGCATGGGCCAGAACCCGGCCCGCCAGGCCTCGATCGCGGCCGGGCTGCCAGTCGAGGTGCCGGCCTACGGCGTGAACCAGCTCTGCGGGTCGGGCCTCAAGGCGGTGGCGATGGGCTTCCAGGCGATCCGGAACGGCGACTCGGCGGTCGTGGTCGCGGGCGGCCAGGAATCGATGAGCCAGGCGCCGCACTGCCTCCATTTGCGCAACGGCACCAAGATGGGCGACGCCCAGATGGTGGACACCATGATCCGCGACGGGCTGTGGGACGCCTTCAACGGCTACCACATGGGCAACACGGCGGAGAACGTGGCGCAGCGCTGGCAGATCACGCGCGAGCAGCAGGACGAGTTCGCGCTCGCCTCGCAAGGCCGGGCAGAGGCCGCGCAGAAGGCCGGCCGCTTCAAGGACGAGATCGTCGCCGTCACCGTGCCATCGCGCAAGGGCGACGCGATCGTCGCCGACGACGAGTATCCGCGCCACGGCACCACGCTCGACGCCCTCAAGAAGTTGCGCCCCGCTTTCCAGAAGGACGGCACGGTGACGGCCGGCAACGCGTCGGGCATCAACGACGGCGCGGCCGCCGTGGTGCTGATGACCGATGCCGAGGCGGCCAAGCGCAAGATCGCGCCGCTCGCCCGCATCGTGTCGTGGGCGCAGGCCGGTGTCGATCCCGCCATCATGGGCTCGGGCCCGATCCCGGCCTCGCGCAAGGCGCTGGCGCTCGCCGGCTGGAAGATCGAGGACGTGGATCTGATCGAGGCCAACGAGGCGTTCGCCGCGCAGGCCTGCGCGGTGGGCAAGGACCTCGGCTGGGACGCAAGCCGCGTCAACGTCAACGGCGGCGCGATCGCGATCGGCCATCCGATCGGCGCGTCCGGCGCACGCATCCTCAACACCTTGCTCTTCGAGATGAAGCGGCGCAACGCGAAGAAGGGCCTCGCCACGCTGTGCATCGGCGGCGGCATGGGCATCGCGATGTGCGTCGCGCGCGACTGACGGCGCGTAAGCGCCCACGCGCAACCGGCCTGCAAAGGACCGGATCGACAGGGAGGAGACGCGACATGGCACGAACCGCCATCGTGACCGGCGGCACGCGCGGCATCGGCGCGACCGTCTCGACCAGCCTCAAATCCGCCGGCTACAAGGTGGCCGCGGGCTACGGCGCCAACGACAATGTCGCCGCCAAGTTCCACGAGGAAACCGGCATCCCCGTCTACAAGTTCGACGTGTCGGACCCCGAGGCGTGCCGGCGCGGCGTCGCCGAGATCGAGCGCGAGGTCGGCCCGTGCGACGTGCTGGTCAACAACGCCGGCATCACGCGCGACGGCACGTTGCACAAGATGAGCTTCGAGGATTGGGACCTCGTGATCCGCACCAATCTCGGCTCCTGTTACAACATGTGCCGCGCGGTGATCGAGGGCATGCGCGCGCGCAAGTTCGGCCGCATCGTCAATGTCGGCTCGATCAACGGCCAGGCCGGCCAGTACGGCCAGGTCAACTACGCGGCCGCCAAGTCGGGCATCCACGGCTTCACCAAGGCGCTCGCGCAGGAGGGGGCGGCGCACGGCATCACGGTGAACGCGGTCGCGCCCGGCTACGTCGACACCGAGATGGTGCGCGCGGTGCCGCCCAACGTCTTGGAGAAGATCATCGCCCGTATCCCGGTCGGGCGGCTCGGCAAGGCCGACGACATCGCGCGCGGCGTCTTGTTCCTCGTCGCCGAAGACGCCGGCTTCATCACCGGTTCGACGCTGTCGATCAACGGCGGCCAGCACATGTATTGAGGCGGACCCTCATGGTTCGAGACGCGGCGCTGCGCGCCGCTCCTCACCATGAGGAGCAAAGAAGAAAACCTCATCCTGAGGAGCCCGCCGTAGCGCGAAGCGCGAAGGCGCGGCGTCTCGAAGGATGAGGCGCCGTCGAAGCATCAAACAACGAACCCGTCACGAACGGGCAATCAGGGAGGACCTGCGATGAGAACCAGCACCGAACGAATCCTGACGACCCATGCCGGCAGCATCCCGCGGCCGGAATCTCTGGTGAAGATGATCTTCGCCAAGGCCGGCGGGCAGGCCTACGACGAAGCCGCGCTCGAGCGCGCCGTGACCGCGGCGGTCGACGAGGTGGTCGCCCACCAGGCGGCGATCGGGGTCGACGTCGTGTCCGACGGCGAGATGAGCAAGCCGAGCTTCCTCGGCTACATCACCGAGCGCCTCGGCGGAGTCGAGACCACGAACGAGCCGTTCGGCAACCCGTGGGCCGGAAGCCGCGAGGCCAAGGAATATCCGGAGTACTACGCGTGGGAGGCCTCGCTCGGCCTCAGCCCGATCGCGTCGATCAAGCGTGTCGTATGCTCCGGCCCGGTGACCTATCGCGGCCAAAAGCAGGTCGCCGCCGACATCGCCCGTATCAAGGCGGCGATGACGAAGGCCGGCGCCGCCGAGGGGTTCGTGCCCGCGGTGTCGCCGAACAACGTCGAGCTGTGGATTCGGAACGAGCACTACAAGACCGACGAGGAGTACGTCTTCGCCCTCGCCGACGCGCTCAACGAGGAGTATCGCACGATCGCCGAGTCGGGCCTGTTGCTGCAAGTCGACGATCCGCGGCTCGTCACCTATTACGTCACCGCGGCCGACAAGAGCATCGCGGAGTGCCGGCGCTGGGCGGCGCTGCGGGTCGAGGCGCTCAACCACGCGCTACGCGACATTCCCGAGGACCGCATCCGCTACCACACCTGCTATTCGATCGACACCGGCCCGCGCACCAACGACATGGAGCTCAAGGACATCGTCGACATCATCGTCAAGATTCGCGCCGGCGCGTACTCGTTCGAGGGCGCCAACGCGCGCCACGACCACGAGTGGAAGGTGTGGAAGGAGGTGAAGCTCCGGCCGGGCCAGGTGCTGATCCCGGGCGTCATCACCCATTCCTCGGTGCTGGTCGAGCATCCCGAGCTCGTATGCGACCGCATCCTGCGCTACGCGAGCGTGGTCGGCCGCGAGAACGTCATCGCCGGCGCTGACTGCGGATTCGGCACCATCGCCGGCAACAAGGCGATCCATCCGACCATCGCCTGGGCGAAGCTCACCGCGCTGGTCAAGGGCGCACAATTGGCGAGCAAGCAGCTCTACGGTTGAGGGGCGCGGGCGCGCGGCGCTTGCGTCGCATTGCGCGGCCGGCGGGCGCGGCCTAGCATCCCGGCGCACGTTCGACCGGAGGCCCCGCGTGTCGCAGTCCGCCCAAGCCGCATCGTCCGCCGCCGCGCTCCTCGCCAGGGCGCGGGAGCTTCACCCGATCATCGCCGCCGAGGGTCCGCGCAGCGAGGAAGCGGGCCGCCTGACCGGCGA
>DASWLB010000377.1:0-2614 GCA_036396315.1 Alphaproteobacteria bacterium | reverse complement strand
CCGCGCCGACGAGCCCGAGGAACAAGGCGCCCCCGGCAGTGCCGAGCAGTAGCGCGTAGGTGGCGGCGCGGACCGCGGCGGCCGCGATACGCCAGGACTCCTCGTCCGCCTCCGCGTCGAGCGGTTCCGTGCGCGGCACCGGCGCGTCGCCGACGGCGAAGACGAACGATCCGGCGACCGCATGGGCGTCCTGCGAGGCGACACGATAGCTGACGACGTACGCCCCGCGCCCGAGCGGCTCATCGAGGCGGATCCGCAGTGTCGTGTCGTGCGTCTCGACGGCGCCTGGCGCGATGACCGATTGGCCTTCGCCATCGAGCACGCGCACGGCGATCGGTGCGACCGGATCGTTGAAGCGGAGCACGATCTCAGACGGCGGCTCGACGAGCTGCTCGCCGTCCGACGGCGCGGTCTCGATCAAGACGGCATGGGCGCGGACTTCGCCGGGGCCGGCGAGGACGCAAGCCCCCAGGAGGGCGGCGACGATGAACCGCATCGATCGAGCCTTCCTTCCGACAATCGTCGCCGCACCGCGCCCATACCTACAGCGCGACGGCGGGCAAGGCGAGGCGGGTTCGCTACGGTCGGGCGGTAAATTGTCCGTCCCGCATGGCTCCCTTGCCTTTGCCGCAATTGTGCAGGACTTTGACCCGATTTAAGAATTTTGTAATGTGAGTGGGACTTCAATGACCAACGGGAGCCGCGTCCGATGCTCGCCATGCAGTATTCGATCCGGTTGGCGAACGATTTCGACGAGGCGCGTTTGCGCAAACGCGTCGCGGATCGCGGCCATCTGTTCGACAACATGGCGGGCCTTGCGCACAAGGGTTTCCTGTTCAATGCCGAGCAGCGCGTCTATGCGCCGTTCTACGTGTGGAGCGACCATGCGAAGGCGCGTGATTTCCTGCTCGGTCCGATCTTCGCCAATGTGGTCCAGTCCTTCGGGCGACCGCGGGTGCGCATGTGGGGCGTGTTCGAGTTCGACACGGTGATGAACGCGCCCGAGCCGCGTGTCGCGGTGCGATGCGTCGAGCCGCTCGCGCCGGACGCGAACCTCATGGACATCGAGCGCACGGAATGCGAGCGCCACGAGGCCGAGCTGCGACGGCGCGGCCTGTGGGCCCATACCGTCGCGCTCGATTGCGACCGCTGGGAGCTGGTGCGTTACAGCCTGTGGACCGACCGCGAATGTGCGGCGCAGGTAAGCGGCGACTGCATCAACATCTACGAAGTGCTGCGCGTCTCCCCGCCCTGCGTCGAGGTGGGCGCGCGCAAGGCGTGGGCGTGACGGCGCGCGCGCCGCGTATCGCGCTCGTCGCAGCCACGCTCGCGGCCGTCCTCGCCGTGGAGCCGGCCACGGCGGACGAGGGCGCCACCGCCCCGGAGAACCAACGCGACCTGCCGGTTGGCAGCCAGTACTTCCGCCTCGATCCATTCACCGTGCCTGTGATGGGTCCCGACTCGATCACCCGGCATCTCACCTTCATCGTCACGCTCGAACTCACCGACGATGGCTTGCGCGACAAGGTGCGCCAGAACCTGCCGCGGCTCCGCCACGCCATCAACGCCTCGCTCTTCCAACTCGTGACGGTGCGCCGCGACGACGGTTCGCTGCCGCCGCTCGCCACCGTGAAGCGGCGCATGCTCGAGGTCACCAAGCAGGTGGCCGGCGGCGACACGGTGCGCGACGTGCTGATGGAATCGGTGTACGAGCGCCGCATCTAGTTCCTCCGATCCGTTTGCCATCCCTGCCATCTTCTGGCATGTTCCGCGCGCTTTTTGCCCGGAACGGCACCGCGCGCGCCCGTTCCGGGCGCCTGCCGGCCAACCAAGAAACGGAGGGGATCCCGCGATGGCACAAGCCTACTGGTTCGTCATCGGGTGCGGCGCCGTCGCGCTGATTTACAGCGTCTACGCGGCGCGCGAGGTGCTCGCCGCGCCGGCAGGCACCGCCCGTATGCAGGAGATCGCGGCCGCCGTCCAGGAGGGCGCGAAGGCCTATCTCAACCGCCAGTATCTGACGATCGGGATGGTCGGCGTCATCGTCGCGATCGTGCTCGCGATCTTCCTCGGGCTATATGTCGCGGTCGGCTTCGCGATCGGCGCGGTGCTGTCGGCGCTGGCAGGCTACGTCGGCATGAACGTGTCGGTGCGGGCCAACGTGCGCACGGCAGAGGCTGCGCGCTCCGGGGGCCTGCGCGCCGCGCTCGACATCGCGTTCAAGTCGGGCGCCATCACCGGAATGCTGGTCGTCGGGCTCGGGCTTCTCGGCGTCACGGGCTATTACCTGGTGCTGCGCGGCGTCTATAGCGCGGCCGATCCGGTGCAGCTCCGCCATATCCTCGAGGCGCTCGTCGCGCTCGGGTTCGGCGGCTCGCTGATCTCGATCTTCGCCCGGCTGGGCGGCGGCATCTTCACCAAGGGCGCCGACGTGGGCGCCGACCTCGTCGGCAAGATCGAAGCCGGCATCCCCGAGGACGATCCGCGCAATGCCGCCGTCATCGCCGACAACGTGGGCGACAACGTGGGCGACTGCGCCGGAATGGCCGCCGACCTGTTCGAGACCTACGCCGTCACCGTGGTGGCGACCATGCTGCTCGCCGCCATCTTCTTC
>DASWLB010000376.1:0-3366 GCA_036396315.1 Alphaproteobacteria bacterium | reverse complement strand
ATTGCCGCTTCAAACGGTCTTTTCGGGCCACGCCACAATGTGTCAACTTCCGGTTGTAGTGCCCCGGAGGTTAACGGGGCGTAAACCTTACGCTTCGCCGCGTATGCCCGCGCAACAATGTGAATTCGCCGGTGCTGGCCGCAAGCCGGGATCGCCTCAACGAATTGCTAAGGTCGCGGTACCAGGATCGCGCCCACGATGAGATATCGTCTGACGACAACGCTGGCCCTGGTCGTGGCCGCGCCCTTCGTTGCCGTGGCCCAGACCATCACGATCACGGAGCCGACCTGCCGCAACCTGATTGCGCACCGGGCGTCTCCCGACGTCGCCTACACGCCGGGGCGCGACGTGCAGGGTCGGCCCGTCGCGCCGGCCGATCTCGAAGGCGGTATCCCGCTCCGCATGCCCGAGTCGTTTTCGATCGCCATCACGGTGGAGATCGCCAAGCGGTTCGGCATCCCGACCGTCCCGGACCTGTACAAGCCCGAGGCGATGATCGGCGAGGTCACGTATCGCGACGGCCGCTTCTGGTTCAACGACCAGCCGCTGCAAAGCGAGGCCGAAGCGACATTGTCGGAGCTTTGCCAGAGGCGGCTCGGTTCGCGCTGACGGCGCGGCGCGGCGCCGGCCCCGGCGTGGACATCGCCGGGGGCTTTCCCTACATTCGGGCGCCCATGCGGATGTCCCGATACTTCCTTCCGACGATCAAGGAGACCCCGGCCGAGGCGCAGATCGTCTCGCACCAGCTCATGCTGCGCGCGGGAATGATCCGGCAATCGGCCACCGGCATCTATTCCTGGCTGCCGCTCGGGCTGCGCGTGCTGCGCAAGATCGAGCGCATCGTGCGCGAGGAGCAGGACCGCGCCGGCTGCCAGGAACTGTTGATGCCGACCATCCAGCCGGCCGAGTTGTGGCGCGAGAGCGGCCGCTACGACGTTTACGGCAAGGAGATGCTGCGCATCGCCGACCGCCACGAGCGAGAGATGCTGTACGGCCCGACCAACGAGGAGCTGATCACCGACATCTTCCGCGCCTACGTGAAGAGTTATCGCGACCTGCCGAAGCTGCTCTATCACATCCAATGGAAGTTCCGCGACGAGGTGCGGCCGCGCTTCGGCGTGATGCGCGGGCGCGAGTTCCTGATGAAAGACAGCTATTCCTTCGACTGGGACTTCGCGGGCGCGGTGCGCTCCTACAACAAGATGTTCGTCGCCTACCTCTGCACCTTCGCGCGGATGGGGCTCAAGGCCATCCCGATGCGCGCCGACACCGGCCCGATCGGCGGCGAGCTGAGCCACGAATTCATCGTGCTGGCCGACACGGGCGAATCCAAGGTGTTCTGCGACCGCGACATCCTCGACTTTACGGCGCCGGGCGACGAAGTCGATTACGAGAGCGACCTTCAGCCGGTGGTGGACCGCTGGACCTCGCTCTACGCCGCGACCGAGGAGAAGCAGGACCCGGCGAAGCACGCGTCCCTCGGTAACCGGCTGGTCTCGGCGCGCGGCATCGAGGTCGGCCAGACCTTCTATTTCGGCACCAAGTATTCGGAGCCGATGCGCGCGGCGGTCGCCGGCCCGGACGGGGAATCGCGGCCGGTCGAGATGGGCTCGTACGGCATCGGCGTCTCGCGCCTCGTCGGCGCGATCATCGAGGCCCATCACGACCCGCTCGGCATCATCTGGCCGGAGCCGGTCGCGCCGTTCAAGCTCGGGCTGGTCAACCTCCGCGTCGGCGATGCGGCCTGCGATGCCGCCTGCGCCGACATCTATTCCAGGTTCGCCCGCACGGGCGTCGAGGTGCTGTACGACGACCGCGAGGAACGGGCCGGGATCAAGTTCGCCGACATGGACCTGATCGGATTGCCGTGGCGGCTGGTCGTCGGTCCGCGCGGCCTCGCCAAGGGCATGGTCGAGGTGAAACAACGCTCGACCGGGGCCGTCGAGGAGATCTCGATCGACTCGGCGCTCGACCGGCTCGCCGGGTAGCGCCGGTCGGCGGGGCTTGGCAGGGGAGGCGCGGGTGGCGTTCTCGGCGTTCGAGCGCATGGTGGCCTTCCGCTACCTGAGGGCGCGGCGGCAGGAGGGGTTCGTCTCCGTCATCGTCGGGTTCTCGCTCGCCGGCATCGCGCTCGGAGTCGCCACGCTCATCGTCGTCATGGCGGTGATGAACGGGTTCCGCGACCAGCTTCTCACGCACATCCTCGGGCTCAACGGTCACTTCGGCGTGTCGGGCGTCGACCGCCCGCTCGAGGATTACGACCGGCTTGCGGGCCGCATCGCCGGCCTGCCGCGGGTCGAGAGCGTGTTTCCAGTGGTCGAGGGCAAGGTGATGGCGACCGCGCGCGGCGAATCCGACGGCGTGCTGGTGCGCGGGATGCGGCCCGCGGACATGGCCCGGCACACGATCATCGCCTCCAATATCCGCCAGGGCTCGCTCGCCGATTTCAAGGGCACCGACGCGATCGCCGTCGGCACGCGGCTGGCGCGCCGCTTCGGCGTGGGTCCCGGCGACAAGCTCACGCTCATTTCGTCGCAGACCACCCAGACCGCGTTCGGCTCGGTGCCGCGCATCAAGGCCTACCAGGTCGTCGCCGTGTTCGAGATCGGCATGTTCCAATACGATTCGAGCTTCGTGTACATGCCGCTCGAAGCGGCGCAGCTGTTCTTCCGCACCGGCACGGGCGTCTCCACCCTCGAGATCATGATCGACCATCCGGACAACGTGGCGCGGGCGCGCGCCGACATCGCGCGCGCGATCGACGTGCCCGCACGGCTGATCGATTGGCGCCAGGCGAACGCGGGCTACTTCACCGCGATCGAGGTCGAGCGCAACGTCATGTTCCTGATCCTCACCCTGATCATCCTGGTCGCCGCGTTCAACATCGTCGCCGGCATGATCATGATGGTGAAGGACAAGGGACGCGACATCGCCATCCTGCGCACCATGGGCGCGACGCGCGGCATGGTGATGCGGATATTCCTCCTCGCCGGCGCCTCCGTTGGCATCGCCGGCACGGCCATCGGCTTCGTGCTCGGGCTCGCCTTCGCCCTCAACATCGAAACGATCCGCCAGTGGCTCCAGGCGCTGACCGGCACCGAGCTGTTCTCGGCCGAAATCTATTTCCTGTCCCGCCTGCCGGCGAAGGTCGATTCCACCGAGGTCGTCGCCGTCGTCGTGATGGCCCTGGCGCTCACCTTCCTCGCGGTGATCTACCCGTCGTGGCGGGCGGCGCGGCTCGATCCGGTCGAGGCGCTGCGCTATGAGTGAGGCTGCGGCGCTCGCCCTTGAGGGGATCGAGCGGACCTTCGTGCAGGGCGGTACGCGGCTCGAGGTGCTCAAGGGCGCCTCCCTCGCGCTCATGCC
>DASWLB010000375.1:0-3413 GCA_036396315.1 Alphaproteobacteria bacterium | reverse complement strand
TCCTCGGCCACGCGCACCGGGTTGAGGATCGGCACGTTGGGGCCGAGCAGCGCGATCTTGGCGCGCTTGACGACCTGGCTGAGCACGCCCGCGAAGATCATCGGATTGGGCGTGAGCCCGATCGGTCCGAAATGGTGCTCGGCGACCGTCACCCAGTCGAATCCGACCTCGTCGGCGAGGCGGAACTGGGCGAGCGCGGTGTCCATCGACTGGCGCGCCGCCTCCGCCGTGTAGCCGTCGGCCGGCGTCGGCCAGCCGCCCGGCGCCGCCGCCAGGTAGAAGACGGGGGAGAAGAAGGCTGCCTTCATCGCGCGACAAGGCCGTGGTCAAGCAGACCGGCTACACAAAGAAGCTCCGTTCGTGCTGAGTGCCGTGCGCCCGTGGCGCGCGGCGCATCGACGCACGAACGGGGCCGTTCGCCCTTCGATACGCGCCCGTGCGACGCACGGGCGCACTCAGGGCGAACGGAATTTTGGTTCCAGGTCATGTGAAACCGCTCCAGATAGGGCGTCGCGACGGCGGTGCGGGCCGCGCGGTTCGATCGCGCGTCAGGCGGATTTGCGCCGCGATGCCGCCTGCTCCTCGCGCGCCAGGCGCTCGACGATGCGCCGCGCCTGGATGAGAGTCGCATCGGCGCGGATCGCGACCGGTTCGAACGTATCGCCGCGGTCGAGCGCCGCCTGCTGGATCTCCATGATGCCGACGTCTTCCGCCATCACGGCGAAGCTCTGCTCCTGGAATCGTTGCGCGTGCGCGTCGTCGTAATCGGACCCGAAATCGCGCGACCAGGCGAACCACACGTGCGTCGTGCGCTCGGTCTCCGGCGTCAGCGGGTTGGTGAGCCGGAGGACGATGCGGTTCGATGCGTCCTCGTAGAGGAGTTCCGCCGCCATGTTGGCGGCCGGCGTCCATTCCACCGTCGCCCGCCGGTCGATCCTGCCCTTGAAGTCGCCCCATTCGGCGACGAAGGCGCTCGGCTTCACCTGGCTCATGAGGCGCTGCTGGAAAACCTTGTCGCCCTCGACCCAGGTCTTGACCGGCACCTCGGCCATCTCCGGCACGCCCACGGTCTTCGGGTGGATGAACGGGGTGTGGCTGAGATCGAGCAAATTGTCGGCGCACAGCTCCCAGTTCGCCTTGATGTGGTAGTGGCGCTGGAAGCTGCGCCATTCGGGCGAATCGAACCACCAGAATTCGGGGATCGCGTCGGGGTTCGCGCGCTCGGCCTCGCCCATCCAGATCCACACCCACTTCCAGCGCTCGACGATCGGGTAGGCGTGCACGCGCATGCGCGGCGGGATGGCCGACTGATGCGGAATGTGGGCGCAGGCGCCGTCGGCGCCGAACTGGATGCCGTGATAGGCACAGGCGATGATCTCGCCCTCGCAGCGCCCGGCCGACAGCGGCGCATAGCGGTGCGGGCAGCGGTCCTCGAGCGCGGCCGCGCGGCCCGATTGGGTGCGGAACAGCACCACCGGCCTGCCGCAGATCGTGCGGGCGAGCGGCTTGTCGGTCAGCTCGCCCGGCAGCGCGGCGGCGTACCATTGGTTCATCAGGAACATCGCGTTCTCCATCCGGATCGCAGGCGAACTCTAAGCCATTGCCGGCCGGAATTGAATCGCCGGCGTCACGCGCGGCCCGACAGCGCGCGCGAGGCGATGCGGGCGCCTTCGACCATCGCCTCGAGCTTCGCCCAGGCGACGTCCGGGTGCACCTCGTCGCCCGCCGCCGCGGTCGCGAAGCCGCAATCGGTGCCGGCGATCACGCGCTCGCGGCCGACGATGGAGGCGTAGCGCGCGATGTGCTGGGCGACCAGCTCGGGATGCTCGACGAGGTGCGTGCAGTGCGACACGACGCCCGGGATCAGGATCGCGTCGTCGGGCAGCTTCACCTCCTGCCACACCTGCCATTCGTGCTCGTGGCGCGGGTTCGCCGCCTCGAACGAGAACGCCTGGGCGCGGATGCGGAGCATGAGGTCGATGTAGTGCTTCAGCTCGAGGTCGTGCACGCGCGGCGCCACGTTGACGCTGTAGCAGGTGTGGAACCGCACCCGGTCGGCCGGGATGCCGCGCAGCGACCAGTTCACCGCCTCGACGCGCAGCGCGATGAAGTCGCGGCATTCGGCGATGGAGATGCCCGGCGTGCGGTTGTAGTGCGTGGCGAGGCGCGGATCGTCGATCTGCAGAACGAAGCCGGCCTCGACGATCGCCCGGTACTCGACGTTCATCGCATCGGCGAGCGCGGCGAGATACTCCTCGTCGGTCCGGTAGTAGCGGTTCGGGTGGTACAGCTCGAGGTTGGTGGGCGCGATTGCGGTGACGAACGCCTCCTCGAACGCGGCGCCGGCGAGCGCCGCCTTGAGGTTGGCGATGTCGGCCTTGAGCTCGGCCTCGCCGGTGTAGCGGACCGGTCCGGTGCAGAAGGTCTGCGGCCGGTGGCCGCGCGGCGGCGCGCCTTTGGCCGACGGTTTTGCTGCGTTCATCGCGCGTGCCTCGGCATACACCTCCGGGAAGGCGAGGGAATCGCGCGTGCCGCCGCGGATCTCGGTCGTCTCGCCCGTCTCCTCGAGCCCGCCGATGCGCGCCCGGCCATAGGCGGCGAAGCTCGACTTCGAATGCTCGCCGTCGCCGATCACGTCGATGCCGCACGCGACCTGGCGGCGTACCACCTCGGCGACGGAGCGCCGCACCCGGTCCTCGAGCGCCGCCTTGTCGTAGGGCCGCGCGTTGTCGCGGGCATGCAGCGGCGCGAGCAGCTCGGCCGGCCGCGGCAGGCTGCCGGCATGGGTGGTGAGGATCCGCCGGTCGCTGCGCTTCATCTCGTCCGCTCCCGCATCACGGGACCATCTAGCCTGCCCGGCGCCCATCCGGTCAATCGCCGGGTTCCCTTGAAGCGTTCCGGTGCCGGCCGTAGGATCGCGGATCGGAGGCCGTGCCATGAGCGTCTGCCTGTCTCCCAACGGACCGATCTCCCACCGCGGCGATGCGCCGCCGACGCGGGTTTGGGTCGCGACGACGGACGGGGTCGCCTGCCTCGAACGGGTCTCCGACGGCGCGCCGTGGCGGCTCGCCGGCCGGTCCCTAGGCGGGCACCACATCGGTTCGCTGCTGTTCGAGCCCACGCACGGCGCCCTCTACGCCGGCGCGCATTCGGGCGGGCTGTTCCGCAGCGCCGACGGCGGCGCGAGCTGGGAGAGCCGCACCGACGGACTCACGATCCCCCACGTCTTCTCGCTCGGGACCGTGGCGACGCCGCGCGGCGTGACGCTTTACGCCGGCACCGAGCCGGTGTCGCTGTTCCGCAGCGACGACGAGGGGCGGAGCTGGCGCGAGCTGCCCGCCATCGGCCGCGTGCCGGGGACGGAGAAGTGGTCCTTTCCGCCGCCGCCGCACATCGCCCACACCAAGTCGTTC
>DASWLB010000374.1:0-2926 GCA_036396315.1 Alphaproteobacteria bacterium | reverse complement strand
GAAGGAGGGCGAGCTGCGCGTGCGGCTGCAGATGCACGAGCGCGAATTCGCCGGCGTCGCCAAGGTGTTCAACGCGCGCTATCCGGGCATCGAGCTGAAATACTCGCGCGGCATCGGCAAGGAGCGCGCGGTCGGGCCGCTGATCGCCTACAAGAACGGCACCTTCGTCGCCGAGGTGCTGTCGGCCTACGAATCCCTCCTGTCCGAATGGCGCAAGCTCGACGGTCTCACCAAGATCTCCGACCTGCCGGCCTATGGTAGCCTCAGGAAGGAGATCCAGACCAAGGAGGGCACCGACGCGGGCGACAAGCTCAACCACTGGTGCATGATCTACAGCCCCGAGCGCGTGAACAAGGCGGACCTGCCGAAGCGCTGGGACGACCTCCTCACCAATCCGCGCTGGAAGGGCGGCAAGGTCGGCATCGCGCACAACGCCGGCATCATCTGGTACACCCCGCTGATGGCCGAGCTCGGCGAGGCGTGGGGCACCAACTTCCTCGCCAAGCTGTTCAACGAGGTGAAGCCGCAGCTGCGCAAGGAGACCTTGGCGGCGTTCGGCAAGCTGGTGGCGGTCGGCGAATTCGATCTCGGGTTCGGGGTCGCCGACTACATCGTCGAGCGCGATGCGCGCAAGGGCGTCCCCGTCGCGTCGCACTGTCCCGATCCGATCCCCACCACCTGGGGCTATCTCGGCATCCCGAAGGGCGGGCCGCACCCGAACGCGGCCAAGCTGTTCCTCAACTGGTACATCAGCAAGGAGGGCCAGCTCGCCAACTACCACTACGCGCGCCAGCTGCCGGTCCATGGCGGCCTCGAGGTCAAGGAGCTGCTGCCCTATCCCGAGGTGGTGATGGGCAAGAAGAAGGCCTACCGAACCGCCGAGGTGTTGGAGAAGGTGGCGGGCAAGGCGGTGAAGCAGTGGGAGGAGCACTGGGCGGCGATCCAGCCGCCGACGAACTGACCAGTGGCCCACGGAAGCGGCGGCGCGCCGCAGCGCCGCCGCTTTCCGATGCGGATTCGGATTTCCAACCGCGGCCGTCCGGCGTAATTTCCCGCGCCGCGCGTAACTTGACGGGGGGAGTCTCATGCCGCATCCAGGTTTGCGCTACATCTTCGCTTTCGTTCTGGCCGCCTCGGTTGCAGCGCCCGCCTTCGCGCAGTGACAAAGTGCGGCCGATAGGCAGGTCGCGCGCGGCAAGTACCTGGTGACGTTCGGCGGCTGCCACGACTGCCACACGCCGGGCTACTTCCTCGGCAAGCCCGACATGGCACGCTATCTCGGCGGCTCGGACGTCGGGTTCGAGCTGCCCGGCCTCGGCGTCTTCGTCGCGCCCAACCTCACGCCCGACCGGGAAACCGGCCTCGGCGGCTGGACCGCGGCGCAGATCGTCGGCGCGCTCAAGACGGGCAAGCGGCCGGACGGGCGCGAGTTGGCCCCCATCATACCGACGACCTTCGTCATGAAGGTGGTGCCGCCGGAGGCGCCGCCCGCCCCGCGGTAAGGGATTCCCGCCCCGGCGCCCGCAAGGATTCGTTAAGCCATTTGGCGGAGCCTTGGCGGACCACGGTTCGGGGACAGGCGATGGACCACGGGGCTCTCGGCGCGAAGTCGGTCGACATCCTGCTCGTCGAGGACAACGCGGCAGACGCGCGGCTCACGCGCGAGGCGCTCGGCGATTCGAAGATCGCCAACGCGCTCCACCACGTGACGGACGGCACACAGGCCCTCGCCTTCCTCCGGCGCGAGCCGCCCTACGAAGAGGCGCCGCGTCCCGACATCATCCTGCTCGACCTCAACATGCCGCGCATGGATGGCCGTGCCGTGCTCGCACACATCAAGGAGGACGCGGAGCTGAAATCGATCCCGGTCGTGGTGCTCACCACCTCCGAGGCGGAGGAGGACATCCTGCGCAGCTACAATTTGCACGCCAACTGCTACGTGTCGAAGCCGGTCGATTTCGACAAGTTCATCGCCATCGTGCGCGCGATCGAGGATTTCTGGATGACGATCGTGCACCTGCCGACGCGGCGCCTTTCGGCCTGACCGCGCTATTTCAGGAGCCTTTTTCGTCGTCGGCAATTTTCTTGAGGCGGTCGACGATCTCGTGCGTCGGCGCGCCGTCGGCGCACTTGAGCGCCACCGGCAGCGACAAATACGACAGCCCGTGCCGGTTTCCGCCGCGTCCGATCCCGTGGAACAGCACGGGATCGAGGCCGATCTCCTTCAACCGGCGCACGTAGAGCGCCTGGATCGCGTAGGCGACGCGCTTGTCGCCGCGGTCGGCGATCACGAAGATGCGGGGCGGCGGGTCGCGCCTGATGCCGCCGATGTGCGCGACCGGGTCGTAGTAGTCGGCGTAGCCGGTGAAATCGGCGACTCGGTTGACGAGCTGGAGCCGCTGTTGCACCGCGACGACGCCGGCGGAGATCGCCGCGCACGCGATGTCGCGGCGCATGTTGAGGAGCGAGGCGAGCACGTGGCCGCCGCCCGAATGGCCGGCGACGTGGAACCGCTCGACGCCATGGCGGCGCTTGATCGTATCGAGCACGCCGTTGACCAGCAGCGCCTCGCGCGCGCGGCGCCGCTGCTTGTGGTCGCCCGATGACCCGTGCGTGCCGGGACGCGCGACGAACAGGAACGGCACGCGCGAGCCCTCCGCCCAGATCCTGAGGTCGCGCTCGATGCCGGCCGGGCCGTAGGCGACGTACCCTTCGGGCGGCACGAGCCCGGTCGTCCGGTTCTCGAGCCGGTCGCCGTGGATATAGACGGCGAGGGCGGGGTTGTGGCCCTCGCCGATGTTGATCGCGTAGTAGCGGATGCAGTCGCCGCGCCCGTCCACCACCACCCAGGCGGCGCGCGGGATGCGGGCGCACTGCTCCTCGTCGCTGAACGAGCCCGAGACGAGCTGCGCGCCCGAGAAGGTGC
>DASWLB010000373.1:0-2663 GCA_036396315.1 Alphaproteobacteria bacterium | reverse complement strand
ATGCAGCTCGATGACCGGCACCTTGGCGATCTTGAGCGCATCGAGGATCGCGATCGAGGTGTGGGTGAAGGCCGCGGCGTTGATCACGATGCCCGCGACCTTGCCGCGCGATTCCTGGATCCAGCCGACCAGCTCGGATTCGCTGTTCGACTGGCGAAAGTCGAGGTCGAGACCGAGCCGCTTCGCCGCGTCGCGGCACAGCGATTCGATTTCGGCGAGCGTCGTGCGACCGTAGATCTCGGGTTCGCGCTCGCCGAGCAGATTGAGGTTGGGTCCGTTGAGGACGAGGGTCCGCCGGCGCGACGCCAAGGTCTCTCCCGAAGCTCCCCCGAGTTCGCTGCCGCGTTATATCACGCGCCCGGGGACTCGCAACGCCGCCTTCGCCCGCGCACGCGCCGGCGTGCGCCGGTTAAGACGAAATTAAGGAAATCGACCGAAGGTTCGATGGTTAACGTCGGGTTGCCCGACCGAACGCAGACGGACGAAGATGGACGACGACATCGTCTACGGCAAGGAGCGCCGCATGGTGCTCCGCATCCTCGAATACTGGCGCGAAGCGCGCGGCGAGAAACCGATGCCCCCGCCAGCGGCGTTCGACGCCGAGAAGCTGCCCGACTACTGGCCGTTCTGCTTCGTGCTCGACGTGGCCAAGGACCCGGACAACCCCGAGGTCGTGTCGGCGGGACGCACCGTCGCTTCCTACGTGCCCTATCCGCTTACCGGCAAGCGGGTCGCCGAATTCGAGCCCAAAACGCTGCCGACCGAAACCGTCACCTACATGGGCGAGGTGCTGCGCAAGAAGGTGCCGGTCTCGCGCGGCGGCACGTTCCGCGACGCGCGCGGCGCCACCATCCTCTACCGCAGCATCATGCTGCCATTGAGCGAGGACGGCAGCTCGATCACCGCGCTCCTCGTCGCCGCGAATTGCCGCGAGGTCCCGGTCTGACGCGCCGGGCGGGTGGAGCACCTCCGTGCACGGGTCGCTGCGCGCCTACGAGCTGCAGATCCTCCAAGCCGGCAAATGGATGATCGATTCGGTCTTCGACGACCGCGGCCTCGCCCTGTTCGAGGCCGAGCGCGTCGAGGCCGGCGGGCGCCACGCGGGTGTGCGGGTGGTCGAGGAGACGTTCGACCAGGCGACCCAGATGACCCGGGCGCGGACGATCTTCCGCAAGGTGCGCCAGGCGCCGCAACCGTCAGCGGAGGCCGAGGCTCCGGATGCGGCGCCGGCGCGCGCGCGTCGCGCGCAGGACGAGGACGCGACGCCCGGCGGCGGACCGCGCCCCGTGCAAGCGGGCCGCTCCGAATCGCTCCGCCTCGTCGGCGTGTTCGGCGCCATCACCTTGGGCGGCGTCGGCGTCGTGCTCGCGCTCCGCTACCTCTACGAGATGGTCTGACCGCCGCGCCGGCAATTTCGTGCCGGGCGCAAGAATTCACTTTCAATCTCCGCGGATGCGCGTATAACGCCCGCTCGTTTCTGCCGCACCACGGCATGGCCGGTTGGCGGCGCCTTGTGTTTGTACCCATTTCGCGGTTCGTGGGCAGGACTGCTTCCCCACGGGCGCGCGACATGCGTACTGGCCCGGAGTGCCGACGATGACCGACCGCATTCACGCCTTCTTTGCCCGCGAGCGCCCGCCGACGCCCTGCCTGGTCGTCGACCTCGAGGTGATCGAGGCGAACTACCGCGCGCTGGCCGGGGCGTTGCCGCTGGCCCGCATCTACTACGCGGTCAAGGCCAACCCGGCGGTGCCGATCCTGAAGCGGCTGAACGCGCTGGGCTCGTCCTTCGATACCGCTTCGATTTACGAGATCGAGCGCTGCCTCGCGCTCGGCGTCGCGCCCGATCGGCTGTCGTTCGGCCATACGGTGAAGAAGCAGTCCGACATCGCGCGCGCCCACGGCTACGGCGTCCGGCTGTTCGCCTTCGACAGCGCGGCCGAGCTCGACAAGCTCGCCCGCGCGGCGCCGGGGTCGGCCGTGTTCTGCCGCATCCTGATGAAGAACGAGAACGCCGACTGGCCGCTCTCCGACAAGTTCGGTTGCGAGCTCGGGATGGCGAAGGACCTGCTGGTCGCCGCGCGCGACCGCGGGCTCGATCCGTACGGCGTATCGTTCCACGTGGGCTCGCAGCAGCGCGATCCCGGCCAGTGGGACATCGCCCTCGGCAAGACGGCGATGCTGTTCTCCGACCTCGCGGAGGCCGGCATCGAGCTGCGCATGGTCAATCTCGGCGGCGGGTTCCCGGCGCGCTACCGCGCCCAAGTGCCGACGGTGGACGAATACGCCCGCGCCATCATGAACGCGATGACGCGCCACTTCGGCAACCGGCTGCCCGCGATGGTCGTCGAGCCCGGGCGCGGACTTTCGGGCGACGCCGGGATCATCTTCGCCGAGGTCGTGCTCGTGTCGCACAAGTCCTACGGCGACAAGCGCCGTTGGGTGTATCTCGACGTCGGCAAGTTCGGCGGTCTGCCCGAGACGATGGACGAATGCATCCAGTACCGCATCACGACCGCCAAGGACGCGGGCCCCAAGGGCCCGGTGGTGCTGGCTGGCCCGACCTGCGACGAGGTCGACGTGCTGTACGACCGCGCCGGCTACGAGATGCCGCTCGACCTCGCCGCGGGCGATGTGGTCGAGGTGCACGCCGCCGGCGCCTA
>DASWLB010000372.1:0-2227 GCA_036396315.1 Alphaproteobacteria bacterium | reverse complement strand
CGCTCGCGGCCGGGGTGCAGGATCCCGCGAACAAGACATCGCGTCAGCTGCGCGCGCTGGTCGGCCACATGGCGAGCCGGTCGGCGGGCTGCATGTACTGCGTCGCGCACACCGGCGAAGGCGCGCACAATGCCGATGTCGAGGACCGGAAGCTCCAGGCGATCTGGCAGTACGAGACGAGCCCCTTGTTCAGCGAGGCCGAGCGCGCGGCGCTGCGCTGCGCGCAGGGCGCGGCGCAGGTGCCCAATGCGGTGACGGACGCGGACTTCGCCGCGCTGCGCAAGCACTTCTCGGACGAGGAGATCGTCGAGCTGGTCGGCGTCATCGCGTTCTTCGGCTTCCTCAATCGCTGGAACGACACGCTCGCGACCGAGCTCGAGCCAGTCCCGATCGCGTTCGCCGACAAGGCCCTCGCGGGCACCGGCTGGCAGGCGGGCAAGCACGCCCCGGGCCGCGCGCGCGACGCGGCGGAGTAGGGGCGGATTATTTTCGCTTCCTTAACAAGGCCTTAACCGAACGCTGCTGTACTCGGGCGGTGCGCCCCGTGGCGCGCGCCGCTTGGGGCTCGCCGCATGGAACTCGACGCCGTCATCGGTCTCGCCATCGCCTTCGCGTTCGGCTTCGCCGCGGGCTATGGCCTGCACGCGCTCCGCCACGGCCGGCGCCGCCGGCGCTACTTCGCCTGAACGCGGCCGGTTGCGGCGGGCCGCGCGCGGTTCCATATTAGCTTCGAGGCGGCAATTTCCCCGCCGGCGAGGCCCCGCGACATGCTCAAGATCAAGACCGAGTACTGGCTGATCCTGGCGCTCGTGTTCGTCAGCGGGCTCGCCTTCCCCGCCTTCGTCGACGTGAACCGCGTGCAGTCGATCGTCGTCGCGATCTGCGCCGGGTTCGGGCTGTAGCGCGGACGGCCGTCACTATTCGGAATCGTCGAAGGTAGGGGCGGGTCTCAGACCCGCCCCTACGAGGTTTCCGGCGTTGCGCGTTGCGCGTTACGCGTGCCCGGCGCGCTGGAGCTGGGAGAACGCGACCTCGAGGATCTCCGTCGTCTCGAACCGGCCCTGGGCGTTGCGCGTGACGCGCAGGAGCTTCTGCGAATCCGGCAGGCCGGCCGGGATCACCATGCGCCCGCGCGGGCCGAGCTGCTCGAACAGCGGGGGCGGGATCAGGTCGGGCGCCGTGGTCACCAGGATGGCATCGAACGGACCGCGGTCGGGCCAGCCGTAATAGCCGTCGCCGACGCGGGTTTCGATCTTGCCGTAACCGAGCCGCGTCAGGCGCTTCTTCGCCCGCGCCTCGAGCTCCTCGTTGATCTCCACCGAGGCGACGCGCTTGGCGAGCAAGGACAGGATCGCCGCCTGGTAGCCCGCGCCGGTGCCGATCTCGAGCACGTTGTCGTCCGGCCCGATGTCGGCGAGGTCGGTCATCAGCGCGACGATGAAGGGCTGCGAGATCGTGGCGTCCATGCCGATCGGCAGCGGCCGGTTGATGTAGCTGAATCGGCGGATCTCGAGCGGCACGAATTCGTGGCGCGGCACTTGGTGCATCGCCTCCATGACCTTGGCCGAGAACGACTTGCGGCCGGTGCGCTCGCCCGTGTGGTAGGCGTAGGCCGAGATCTCCTCGATCAGCCGTGCGCGCTCTTCGGTGAAGTCGTCGCGTGCCATCGCCCGCGTCCCGCCGGCCGCCGCTGCGGCCTCCGCCATTCAATGTCGCGCCGCGCGCGCGACGGCGCAAGGGGCTCGGAAACGGGCTTTCCGGCGGGCTGGACGGCTGCGCTGGCGACGGGCAGGATGCACCGTCCTTCGATACCGGAGTCCCCCCATGGCCAACCTCAAGATGACCTTCGCCTGCGGCCCGTACGACCGGATGGAGGCGCTGCGCACGGGCGAGGTGAAGCCCGAGGGCATCGAACTCGAATTCGTCGCCATCCGCTCGCCGCGCCAGATCTTCGACCGCATGGCGGGACGCCAGGAGTTCGACGCGTCGGAATTGTCGGCCTCGGAATACGTCAGCCAGGTCGGGCGCGGCGACTGCCCGTTCGTGGCGCTGCCGGTGTTCCCCTCGAAGTTCTTCCGCCACGGCTTCGTGTTCTACAACCGGCGCACCCGCATCCGCGCGCCCAAGGACCTCGAGGGCAAGCGCATCGGCGTGCCGCTCTACACCCAGACCGCGGCGGTGTGGATCCGCGGCATGCTGACCGACGATTACGGCGTCGATTTCGGCG
>DASWLB010000371.1:0-7533 GCA_036396315.1 Alphaproteobacteria bacterium | reverse complement strand
AGCAGCGACACGACCTCGCCGCGCGCGGCTTCGATCGGCCGGAACCGGCAGGACAGGCCCGACAGGTCGGGCCGCGTGCCCGGCGCGGCCGGCGCGACCGCGATCCGGCCCGCCTTCATCTCGGCTTCCGCCCAGGCGATCCCGCCGCCCGCGAACATCGCGTAGGCGATGCCGGGCGAGGCCTCGAACCGCGCGACCGCTACGTCGTGCCCGGCCCGCCGGATTTCGGCGGCGGTGACGAGCGCCGCGCGGAGCGCAAGCCCCACCTCCTCCTTAGCCCAGGTGCGCGAAGCGGCGAGCGCGCGCTCGGCCGCCGCGCGGTCCGCGCCCGCCACCGCGAACGCGGCGCCGTCGCCGCCGAACACGAACGGGAACGGCGCGCCATGGAGCGCGTTATAGACAGCCGCGATCACGCTGGCGCCGACGACGTTCACCGCCTTGTAGCGGCCCTCTGCGATCGCGCCCGTGGAATCGACGATGTCGGCGACTCCCACCACCCAATCGTCCGGCAGGCTGCGATAACGCGCCGCATCGACCACCTCGTCGAACCGCGCGAAGGGCGGGATCGCCGTGTAGAACGGCGCGCCGGCGCTCACCCCATCGCCTCGCGGACGAGCTCGACATACTCGTCCCTGGTCGGCGGGCGCGCGAGGCCCGCGTTGAAGAAGCTGCGGTGCGCATCCTCCGCCGCTTCGTCGAGGTCGCAATCGGGATAGCCGAGCCCGCGCAAAGTGGGCGGCAGCCCGACGCGCGCGTGAAGCTCGGCAATCGCCTCGGTCGCCGCCGCGCCCGAGGAATAGCCGATCGCCTTCGCCATCTCCTCGAGCCGCGATGCGTTGTGGCGCGCGTGGAAGCGCAAGGTCGGCGGCAGCGCGATCGAGACCATCGCGCCGTGATGCAGCCCGCGGTCGCCGAACGTGTTGCCGATGGCGTGCGCGGGGCCGAGCCCGCGCGAGATGGCGATGCCGCCCTCGAGCGCCGCCATCATGATTTCCCGCCGCGCCTCGCGGTCCGCGCCGTCGGCGACCGCGCGCGGCAGGAACGCGAATACGCGCCGGATGGCGTCGGCGGCGATGGCCGCGACGGGCGCATTGTCCGACGTGGCGAGGAACCCTTCGGCGGCGTGGACGAGCGCGTCCATGCCGGTGCCGGCCGTGAGGCGCGGCGGCAGGGTGAAGGTGAGCTCGGGGTCGCAGATGGCGACGCGCGGCACGATCTCGGGCCCCGAGAGGCCCGAGCCGCGGCTCGCCCCGTCCGGGTGGATGCCGGCGCCCCGGCTTACCTCGCTGCCGGTGCCGGCCGTCGTCGGCACGGCGATCAAGGGCGCGACCGTCTTCGGAAGCGGGTTGGCGCCGCGGAAATAGCGCGTGACCGGACCCGGCTGGGTCGCGAGCACCGAGACCGCCTTCGCCGTGTCGATCACCGAGCCGCCGCCGACCGCGACGATGCCGTCGCACCGTCCCGCCCGGTAGGCCGCGAACGCGCCCTCGACGCCCGCGACGGTCGGGTTCTCCGGCACGTCGGCGAAGATGGTCGCCGCGTTGCCGGCGCGCGAGGCGGCGACGGCTTTGTCCAACACGCCCGCCTTGGCGACGCCGCGGTCGGACACGAACAGCGGCCGCGTCACGCCGAGCGCCTCGAGCTCGTCCGCGAGCACGCGGAACGCGCCGAAATCGAACTGCACCTTGGGAAGGGTGAAAAGGAGCGTCATCGCCGTCATCCCCCGCGCGCGGCCAAGCCTCGCGCGATCCGGATCATCGCGACGAGCCGCCTTCGCGCCGGATCATGGTGCCGACGCCGTGTTCGGTAAAGACCTCGAGCAGGAGCGCGTGCGGCACCCGCCCGTCGAGGATGACCGCGCCCTCGACGCCCGCCTCGACCGCGTCGAGGCAGGTCTCGACCTTGGGGATCATGCCGCCCGAGATCGTGCCGTCGGCGATGCGGGCGCGCACCTCGGTCGCCGTCATCTCGGGGATGAGGCGCCGGTCGCGGTCGAGCACGCCTTTCACGTCGGTGAGCATCAATAACCGGCGCGCCTTGACCGCGGCGGCGACCGCGCCCGCCACGGTGTCCGCGTTGATGTTGTAGGTGGTGCCGTCGGCGCCGAGCCCGATCGGAGCGATCACCGGGATGATGTCGGAATTGCGGAACGGTTCGAGCACGTGCGGGTTGATTCGCGTCGGCTCGCCGACGAACCCGAGATCGAGAATGCTCTCGATGTTGGAGCCGGGGTCGCGCTTGGAGCGCGTGAGCTTCTTTGCCTCGATCAGCGAGCCGTCCTTGCCCGACAGCCCGATCGCCGAGCCGCCGGCCGAATTGATCGCGGTCACGATCTGCTTGTTGATCGAGCCGGACAGCACCATCTCGACGATCTCGACCGTCGCCTGGTCGGTGACGCGCAAGCCGTCGACGAACGACGATTTGATCTTGAGTCGTTTCAGCATCTCGCCGATCTGCGGGCCGCCGCCGTGCACGACGATCGGGTTGATGCCGACCTGGCGCAACAGCACCACGTCGCGGGCGAACTCGCGCGCCAGCTCCTCCTCGCCCATCGCGTGGCCGCCGTACTTGACGACGAAGGTCGAGCCCGAATGGCGGCGCATGAAGGGCAGCGCCTCGGACAGGGTCTTCGCCTTGGCGAGGATCTCCTCGGGAATGTCATCGCCCGGCTGGGCGGCGAGCTTCGGCTTCGTCGGCATTGCGCGCGGAGTCTAACGCGAATCCGGACCGGCGGCCAACGCCGCGATGGCGGCGCGCAGCGCAGCGATCCCTTCGCCCGTCTCGGCGCTGGTCGCGAGCAGCACCGGATGGGCGGCGACGTGGCGGGCAAGCTCGGCAGCGACCGCACCGAGCGTGGCGGCGAGCGAGCCGGCGGATTTGTCGATCTTGGTCAGCACCGCCTGGTAGGACACCGCGGCCTCGTCCAGCATCGCCATCACCTCGCGGTCGGAGTCCTTGAGCCCGTGGCGCGAATCGACGAGCAGCATCAGCCGCCGCAACCCGGCGCGGCCGCGCAGATAGTCGCGCACGAGCCGCGTCCACGCCGCCGCCTCGCCCTTGGGCGCCTTGGCGTAGCCGTAGCCCGGCAGGTCGACCAGCATGAGCGCGTCGCCGAGGTGGAAGAAGTTGATCTGGCGCGTCCGCCCCGGCGTCTTCGAGACGCGCGCGAGCGCGTTCTGGCCGACGAGCGCGTTGATCAGGCTCGACTTGCCGACGTTCGACCGCCCCGCGAACGCGACTTCGGGCAACCCGTCGTCAGGAAGCTGGTCGATTCGCGCCGCGCCGATGACGAAGCGGCACTCGCGCGCAAACAGGAGGCGGCCGCGCTCGATCGCAGACGGGTCCGGCGCTTGGCCGATCACGTCTTCGCGGGCTTGCCCGGCTGCGCCGCCGCGCGCGTCTGGCGCATGATGACCCACTGCTGGGCGATCGACAGCAAATTGTTCCACGCCCAATAAATCACGAGCCCCGCCGGGAACGGCGCCAGGATGAAGGTGAAGATGAAGGGCAGCAGCATGAACATCTTCTGCTGCATCGGGTCGGGCGGCGCCGGGTTGAGCTTCTGCTGCAGGAACATCGTGACGCCCATGATCACCGGCCAACCGCCGATCAAGAGGAAATCGGGCGGGGTCCAGGGGATCAGCCCGAACAGATTGAAGATCGTCGTCGGGTCGGGCACCGAGAGGTCCCGGATCCAGCCGTAGAACGGCGCGTGGCGCATCTCGATGGTGACGAACAGCACCTTGTAGAGCGCGAAGAACACCGGAATCTGGATCAGGATGGGCAGGCACCCCGACATCGGGTTGGCGTTCGAGGCCTTGTAGAGCGCCATCATCTCCTGGTTCATCTTCGCCCGGTCGTCCTTGCAGCGCTCGCGGATCTCCATCATCTGGGGCTGGAGCACCTTGAGGCGGCTCATCGCCCGGTAGGATTTGTTGGCGAGCGGGAAGAAGGCGAGCTTGATCAGGACCGTCAGCAGCAGGATCGCGAGCCCGAAATTGCCGAGGAGCCCGTAGAAGTACTCGAGCACGTAGAAGATCGGCTTGGTAAGGAAGTAGAACCAGCCGAAATCGACGCCCAGGTCGAAGCGCGCGATGCCGAGCCTCTCCTCGTAGGCATCGAGCAGCCGCACCTCCTTCGCGCCCGCGAACAGGCGGCTCGTCGCTTCGATCTCGGTGCCCGGCGCGAGCACCCGTGCGCCGCCCAGGAAGTCCGCCTGATAGACGTCGATCTTGTCGCGCAGATAGTGCGCGAAGCGCGCGGCGACCTTCTCCTTCTGGTCGGGGATCACGGCGCCCAGCCAGTACTTGTCGCTGATTCCGAGCCAGCCGCCCGTCGATTCCTGCGCGGCCTTGCCCGACTCCGCCAAATCGTCGTAGTCGATCTCGACCAAGGTGCCGCCGAGCACGCCGAGCAGACCTTCGTGCAGGATGAAAAACCCGAGCGTCTTGGGCGTGCCGGTGCGCGACACGAGCGCGTAGGGGTGCAACGTGACCGGTTCGGCGCCGGCGTTGCGTACGCGCTCGGTGATGGTGAACATATAATTCTCGTCGACCGCGACGGTGCGCGTGAACGCGAGCCCCGCGCCGTTGTCCCAGGTGAAGGTCACCGGATTTTGCGCGGTGAGAACGGGGCGGTCGGCGCGCCAGACCGTGTCGTGGCCCGGCATCTTGACGCCGGCGCCGGAAGCGACCCAGCCGAACTCGGCGAAGTAAGGGTTGGGCGCGCCTTCCGGCGAGAACAGCTCGACCTCCGGGCTGTTGGGATCGACGGTCTCGCGGTACTGGAGGAGCGTGAGGTCGTCGATGCGCCCGCCGGTCAGCGCGATCGAGCCGTGCAGGCGGGGCGTGTCGATGCGCACGCGCGGGATCGCGGCAAGCGCCGCCGCGCGCGTCGTCTTCGCCTGGATCGCGGCCTGACCCGCGACCGGCGCGCCGGGCGAAGCGGCCGGCGCGGCAGGGGCGCCCGGTGCGGCGGGAACGCCGGGCGTGCTCGGGACCGCGGTCGCCGGGACCTGCGGCGCCGCAGGCGGACGAGTCGTCGTCTGCTCGGTCTGCTGCGCCTGTTGCTGGGCCTCGCGCACCGCGCGCTCGCGCTCCACGCGCGGCGCCTCGAACAGCAATTGCCAACCAAGCAGGATCGAGACCGAGATCGCAATGGCGAGGATGAGGTTCTTCTGGTCCATGGTTCAGCGTTCGCGCGGCGCCGCGCGCGGCACCGGGTCGTAACCGCCGCCGCCCCACGGGTGGCAACGGGCGATGCGGCGCGCGGCAAGCCAGCCGCCCTTGAGCGCGCCGTGGCTCGCCAGCGCCTCGAGCGCGTAGGTCGAGCAGCTCGGCGCGAAGCGGCAGGAGGCGGGCAGCACCGGGGCGATCAAATACCGGTAGCCGTGAACGAGGAGACGGAGCGCGAGCCCGAGCGCGCGGTCGATCGCGGTCACGGCCGGGCCCGCCATGCGCCGAGCCGCTTCAACGCCGTTTCGAGATCGCCGACCAGCGCCGCGAACGGACGTTCGATGCTGCCCGCGCGCCCGACGATCACGTAGTCGGCGCCTGGCGCCGCGTGATGGGCGAGCACCCGGTCGGCGACCGCGCGCAGGCGGCGCCGCACGCGATTGCGCGTGACCGCGTTGCCGACCCGGCGGCTCACCGTGAAGCCGACGCGCACCGACGGCTTCTTCGCCGGGTGCGGCGCCGTCTCGCCGTCCTGATAAGGCCGGAACTGTACGATCATCCCGGGGGCCACCCACTTGCGCTGCGACGCGGCCACGCCGAGGAAATCGCGCCGCCGCTTCAGCCGCTCGACCGGCGCGTCCATCGTTCAGGCGGACAGGCGCTTGCGGCCCTTCCTCCGACGATTCGAGAGCACTCTGCGGCCGCCGACCGAGTCCATGCGTTGGCGAAATCCGTGGCGCCGCTTGCGGACGAGCTTGCTCGGCTGGTAGGTCCGTTTCACTGCCGTCCTCCGCTTGGCGGCTCGGTCCAGAATAGGTGCCGCTGTATAGAGGCTCGCCCCTATGGAGTCAATGCGCGGTGCCCGGCGTGGTTCACGCTTTGTTGACCCGGCGCAACCGAACCGCGCCGATGCGCGAAATGGCGTATGAATATTCGCCTTACGGACCAGCGACCGCCATGACCGCAACCGACCGGCCCGTTCCGCACAAGCCGGGTGCGCGCCGCCGCGGCTTTGCCGCCACGCGCCTCGCGCCGCTCGCGGCGATCGGCGTGTGCCTTGCGCTCCTGTTCGCGCTCGACCTCGACCGCTACCTCACGCTCGAGGCGCTGTCGCGCCATCGCGCCGAGCTGACGGGCTGGGTCGCCGTCAACGCGGCGCGCGCCGCCGTCGCCTACATCGCCGTCTACGCGGCCGTCGTCGCGCTCATGTTCGTGCCGGGCGGCGCCTTGCTCACGATCGCGGGCGGGTTCCTGTTCGGGCCGTTCGTGGCGACCCTGTACGCCGTCATCGCGGCGACGTCGGGCGCGACCGTTGCCTTCCTCGCCGCGCGCCATGCCTTCGCCGCGGCGCTGCACCGCCGCGCCGCGCCGTGGCTTGCGCGGATGGAGGCGGGATTCCACGAGGACGCGTTCAGCTACCTCCTGGTGCTCCGCCTCGTGCCGTTGTTTCCGTTCTGGCTGGTCAACCTGGTCCCCGCTTTCCTCGGCGTGCGGCTGCCCATCTTCGTGGCGGCGACGTTCATCGGCATCATCCCCGGCACGTTCGTGTTCGCGCTTGCCGGCGACGGGCTCGGCGCCGTGCTCGACCGCGGCGAGGCGCTCGACGTCCGCATCGTCCTCGAGCCGCGGTTCCTCGCACCGCTCCTCGGCCTCGCCCTGCTCGCGCTGATCCCGGTCCTCTACAAGCGATGGCGGCGGCGCCCGAAATGAGCGCCGACCTCGTCCCCGACCTGTGCATCATCGGCGCCGGCGCCGCCGGGCTCGCGGTCGCCGCCGGCGCGGTGCAGATGGGCGCCTCGGTCGTGGTGATCGAGCGCGGCAAGATGGGCGGGGACTGCCTCAACTACGGCTGCGTGCCGTCGAAGGCGCTGCTCGCCGCGGCGCATGCGGCGGCGGCGATCCGCGGCGCCGGACGGTTCGGCATCGCGGCAAGCGCGCCCGAGATCGACTACGCCCGGGTGCATGCCCACGTGCACGGCGTGATCGCCGAAATCGCGCCCAACGATTCGGTCGAGCGCTTCGAAGGATTGGGCGTCACCGTGCTGCGCGCCGAGGCGCGCTTCACCGGCCGGCGCACGGTCGAGGCCGGCGGGCGCGTCATCCGGGCGCGGCGCTTCGTGATCGCGACCGGCTCCTCGCCCGCGATTCCGCCGATCCCCGGGCTCGACACCGTGCCCTACCACACCAACGAGACGATCTTCGAGACGGCGAGCCTGCCGCGCCACCTGGTCATCGTCGGCGGCGGGCCGATCGGGACGGAGCTGGCGCAGGCGTTCCGGCGGCTCGGCTCGCGGGTGAGCGTGATCGAGATGCTGCGGCTTCTGCCCAACGACGATCCCGAGCTTGCCGCCATCGTGCG
>DASWLB010000370.1:0-2144 GCA_036396315.1 Alphaproteobacteria bacterium | reverse complement strand
AGTACCAGTCGGCCGCGCGCCACGCGATCCGCACCAACGAGACGATGATCTGCGTGCCGGCGGTGGTGAGCAAGGTGTGGTTCGACAAACAGCCGGCCGATGCGCAGCGCGCGGTGCTGGCCGCGGGCAAGATCGCCGACCAGAAGGCGCAAGCGTTCGCCACCGGCTTCAACGACAAGTCCTACGTCGATTGGGTCGCGGGCGGCGGCGTCTTGATCACGCTGACGCCGGCCCAGCGCGCCGATTTCATGCGGCGGCTGGCGGTGGTCGAGCAGACCGCGCTCAAGGACGAGCCGCAGATGCGCGCGATGTTCCAGATCGTGAAGCGCGTCGCCCAACGCACGAAGCGTTAGCGACGATCTCAGCCAGACCGGAAACTGAAAATCCGTTCGCCCTTCGATACTCGCCCGTGCTTCGCACGGGCGAACTCAGGGCGAACGGGGTTTGAATTCCAGTCCGCGTTAAGGTGCGCTAGCCGCGAACGCGGCGCGTCAGGCGCCCTGCGACTCCGTCGCGCGCGCCTCGGCCGGTCGCCGTTTCGGCGCGGGCGGCCAGGACGGGCGCGTGAGGCCGAGATTCTCGCGCAACGTCGTGCCCTCGTAGCGCGTGCGGTAGAGGCCACGGCGCTGCAGCTCGGGGATCACGAGCTCGACGAACTCGCGCAAACTGTCCGGGAACACGGGCGGCATGATGTTGAACCCGTCGCAGCCCTTCTCGCGCAGCCATTTCTCCATGAAGTCGGCGATCTCGACCGGCGTGCCGACGATCTGGTAGTGGCCGCGCGCGCCGGCGATGCGGCGATACAGGTCGCGGATCGTGAGCTTTTCGCGCCGCGCCATGGCGACGAACAGCTCGACGCGGCTCGACGACAGCGCATCGCGCGGGATCTCGGGCAAGGGACCGTACACGTCGTGGCCCGACAGGTCGTAGCCGAGCCGGTTCGACAGCAGCTGCAGCCCGACCGTCGGCGCGATCAGCTCCTGCAGCGCCGCGAACTTGCGTTCGGCGTCGGCGCGCGTGCGTCCGATGCAGGGAAACAGGCCGGGCATGATCTTGAGGCTGTCGGGGTCGCGGCCCCAGGCGCGCATGCGGCCCTTCACGTCGGCGTAGAACTCCTGGGCGCCTTCGAGCGTCGCCTGCACGCCGAAGATGACCTCGGCCATCTCGGCGGCAAGCTCGCGCCCGTCGTCGGAGGCGCCGGCCTGCACCATCACCGGCTCGCCCTGCGGCGACGGCGGCACGTTGAGCGGCCCGCGCACGCGGAAAAATTCGCCCTTATGCTCGAGCACGTTGAGCTTCGCGGCATCGAGGTAGCGGCCCGAGGCTGCGTCGCGCACGAACGCGCCGTCGCCCCAAGAATTCCACAGCCCGCGCACGGCATGGGCGAATTCGCGCCCGCGCCGGTAGCGGTCGGTCTTGTCCATGTGCTTCGGAAGCCCGAAAGAGTCGGCCTCCGCCCGGTTGCCCGAGGTCACGAGGTTCCACCCGGCGCGCCCGCCGCTCACGAGGTCGAGCGCGGCGAAGCGGCGCGCGAGCGCGTAGGGCTGGTCATAGGTCGTCGTGCCGGTGCACACGAGGCCGAGATGCTTGGTGTGCTGGGCGAGCGCGGCCATCAGGGTGAACGGCTCGATCCAGGCGCCGTAGGAATCGTGCACCATCGAATCCAGGCTGCCGCGCCAGAACGACACGGAGTCGGCCATGAAGAATAGGTCGAACAGACCTTCCTCGGCGAGCTTCGCGAGGGAGACGATGTGAGGCAGGTTAGACCCGGAGTCGGGCACGGCGCCGGGATGCCGCCACGCCGCGATGTGGTGGCCGCACGGCCAGTAGAACATGCCGAGCTTCATGTGAAGCGGATCGCCCATCGCGCCCTCCTTGCGCCCGACGGTGCTATTATAGATTGAACTTCGGACAGAACACGCGGATCGCCAAGGAAGACGGGAGGAGCGCATGAACACGAGCCTCAACATCCGGCCGCCGTTCGCGCCGCCGGTCGTCGAGCGTCTTTCCGTCCGCGTCGTCGTCGATTCCCATTACGAACGGTTCCTGCCGAAGGCGGCGCATCCGGTCGTCGCGATCGAGCATGTGGGCGAGATTCCCGGCCGCCAGATGACCACCTTGGCCGGCGAATGGGGGCTGTCGCT
>DASWLB010000369.1:0-2447 GCA_036396315.1 Alphaproteobacteria bacterium | reverse complement strand
GAGGACACCGGGCCGGCGCTCGACTCCGTCGCCTCGCTGTGCCGGCGCCGCGCCGACCGGGTCGAGGATTCGGTGCTCGCCGGGCGCACGTTCGGCGTGTTCGGCGGCGACCATTCCTGCGCCATCGGCACCTGGTCGGGCGTCGCCAACGCGGTCGGGCGCGCCGGCCCGATCGGACTCGTGTGGCTCGACGCGCACATGGATGCGCACACCCCGGCGACGTCGCCGAGCGGACGGCTGCACGGCATGCCGCTCGCCTGCCTGATGGGCCATGGCGACGACGCGCTGGTGTCGATCTCGCGCGAGACGCCGGCGCTCCGCCCCGACAAGATCTGCCTGGTGGGCGTGCGCAGCTTCGAGGACGGCGAGCACGCTCTCCTCGAGCGGCTCGGCGTGCGCGTGATCTTCATGCACGAGGTTCGCACGCGCGGGCTCGACAACGTGGTGGAGGAGGCCTTCGCCATCGCGCGTAAAGGCACTGTCGGCTTCGGCGTTTCGGTCGATCTCGACGTGCTCGACCCGTCGGAGGCGCCGGGCGTCGGCTCGCGCGCCGAAGGCGGCATGGCGGGGCGCGACCTCGCCGCTTCGCTCGCCCGCGTGCGCGACGAGCGCAACTTCCTCGGCCTCGAGATCGCCGAGTACAATCCGATCTTCGACGAGAACGGTCGGACCGCGCGCCAGGTGCGGCGCCTGGTCGCCGCGGCGTTCCTCGACGGAGACAACCGGTGAAACGGAGCTCGTCCATCGCGACCGACCCCGTCGCGCTCGAGAAGCGCTACGGCGCGCACAACTACAAGCCGCTGCCGGTGGTGATCGTGCGCGGCGAGGGCGTCCACGTGTGGGACGCCGACGGGCGGCGCTACATCGACATGCTCGGCGCGTATTCCGCGGTCGCGCACGGCTACCGGCACCCGAAGCTCATCGAGGCGATGCGGCGCCAGGCCGAAACGCTGGGCGTCGTCTCGCGCGCCTTCCACACCGACCGGCTCGGCCCGTTCCTCGCGCGCGCCTGCGAGCTGACCGGCCAGGAGGCGGCGCTCGCCATGAACTCGGGCACCGAGGCGGTCGAGACCGCGCTCAAGGCGGCGCGCAAATGGGCCTACACGGTCAAGGGCGTCAAGGACGGCGAGGCCGAGATCGTCGCCTGCGAGGGCAATTTCCACGGCCGCACCATCGCCATCGTCGGGTTCTCGTCGGAGGCGCAGTACAAGCGGGGGTTCGGCCCGTTCGCGCCCGGCTTCCGCCTGGTGCCGTTCGGCGATGCGGCCGCGCTCGAGGCGGCGATCGGGCCGCGCACCGCGGCGTTCCTGGTCGAGCCGATCCAGGGCGAGGGCGGCATCGTCGTGCCACCGCAAGGCTATCTCGCCGCCTGCGCCGAGATCTGCCGGCGGCGCAACGTGCTCCTGCTGTGCGACGAGGTGCAGACCGGGCTCGGCCGCACCGGCCGCATGCTGTGCGCCGACCACGAGGATGTGACGCCCGACGGCATCATGCTCGGCAAGTCGCTCGGCGGCGGGCTCTACCCCGTCTCGCTGTTCCTCGCCCGGCGCGAGGTGATGGACGTGTTCACGCCGGGCGACCACGGCTCGACCTTCGGCGGCAATCCGATCGCCTGCGCCGTCGGCCATGCAGCGCTCGACATCCTCGTCGAGGATGGGCTTGTCGAGCGCTCGGCCGAGCTGGGGCGCCGGCTGTTGGCGGGGCTTCGGGCGATCGGCAGCCCGCTGATCGCCGAGGTGCGGGGGCTCGGGCTGTTCGCCGGCGTCGAGTTCCGCCGCGACCGGGCGAGCGCGCGCGTGGCCTGCGAGGCGCTGCTCGCCCAGGGCGTGCTCACCAAGGAGACCCACCGCAACACGGTGCGGTTCGCCCCGCCGCTGGTGATCGCGCGCGAGGAGCTGGACGACGCGCTGGCGCGCATCGCCGCCGCCTTCGCGGCGCTGGCCAAGGCGGCTTAACCCAAAGAACGCATCACCCCCCTCCCCAGCCCTCCCCCTCAAGGGGGGAGGGGGTGTTTGTGTGCGTTCCCGCCCCCCTTGAGGGGGCGGGACAGGGTGGGGGGTAGTCTATTCCGCCGCCATCGGCGCGCGGTCGACGAACTGCGACACCCACTTCTTCCGGCGCTTCAGGTTCTCGCGGTACATCGCCTCGAACTCGGCCGAAGGGAAACTGTGGGTCGAAGGGCGCGCCATCAGCGCGTCGCGCCACGCCTTGAGGCGCGGGAACTTCTCGATGTGGCCGAGCTTCCGGATGCGGTCGAGGAAGGTGTAGCGCTGCAGGAACGGCGCGTAGGCCGCGTCCACCAGCGAGTACTTGGCGCCGTTGAAGAACGGGCCCGCGCCCTGCTTCGCCAGCGCGCCATCGAGCCGCTCGAACGGCACCGGGATTTTCGCCGCCGCCGCTTCGTACGCCTTCTCGTCGTCGGCGTAGGCCGTCGCCGTCACCGTGTC
>DASWLB010000368.1:0-1548 GCA_036396315.1 Alphaproteobacteria bacterium | reverse complement strand
GAACAGCTTCTCGGCGGGGCGGCCATCGACCAGCACGGCGTGCCGGTGACCGAAGCGACCATGGCGGACGCGATGGCGGCGGACGCCGTGCTGCTCGGCGCCGTCGGCGGGCCGAAATGGGCGGACGTCGCCTTCGCGATCAGGCCCGAGGCGGCGCTCTTGCGGTTGCGCAAGGATCTGGGGCTGTTCGCCAATTTGCGCCCGGCGATCGTGTTCCCGGCGCTCGCCGATGCGTCCACCTTGAAGACCGAGGTGGTCGCCGGGCTCGACCTCATGATCGTGCGCGAGTTGACCGGCGGGGTCTATTTCGGCGAGCCGCGCGGCATCGAGACGTTGCCGAACGGCGAGCGGCGCGGGGTGAACACTCAGGTCTACACGACTGGCGAGATCGTGCGCGTCGCGCGCGTCGCATTCGATCTCGCCCGGCTCCGCAACAAGCGGCTGTGCTCGGTCGAGAAGTCGAACGTGATGGAGTCGGGCGTGCTGTGGCGCGAGGAAGTGACGAAGCTGCATGCCGCAGAATACAAGGACGTCGCGCTCTCGCACATGCTCGCCGACAATTGCGGCATGCAGCTGGTGCGCAACCCGAAGCAGTTCGACGTGATCGTCACCGACAATCTGTTCGGCGATTTGTTGTCGGACGTGGCCTCGATGCTCACCGGCTCGCTCGGCATGCTGCCGTCGGCCTCGCTCGGCGCGGCCGACGCCTCGGGGCGCCGCCGCGCGCTGTACGAGCCGGTGCACGGCACGGCGCCCGATATCGCCGGACAGAACAAGGCGAACCCGCTCGCCACCATCCTCTCCTTCGCGATGATGCTGCGCTATTCGTTCGAGCGGGGCGAGGATGCGGATCTGCTGGAGGACGCGGTGCGCGACGTGCTGGATTCGGGCCTGCGGACCGGCGACATCATGCAGAAGGGGATGACGCTCGTTTCGACGACCGCCATGGGCGAGGCGGTTGTCAAGGCCCTCGATCGGCGGGCGGCGTAACCCGCTTGCCAAGCCCCGCGCGGAGGGCTAGCGTTTCCATCATAAGAACGGGTCGCGCGGTCGAACGCGCGCCGATCATCTGGTCGAATAGGCCAGGGAGGGTCGACGCCCCCGATGCGGGGGCGTCGGCTTTTTTGCGACCGGGCGTCGGGCTTGATTCCCGGGGACCCAGCGGCTAAGTCAAGCCCAACGGCAGGTTAGGAACTTCGCGATGGGCTACAGGGTCGCGGTGGCGGGCGCCACCGGCAACGTCGGGCGCGAGATGCTGGCGGTGCTCGCCGAGCGGAACTTTCCCGCCGACGAGGTGATCGCGCTCGCCTCCGAACGCTCGATCGGGCGCGAGGTGTCGTTCGGCGAGGACAAGGTGCTCAAGGTGCGCGACCTCGCCGGGTTCGACTTCACGGGCGTCGACATCGGGCTGTTCTCGCCGGGCGCGAAGGTGTCCGCGGTGCACGCCCCGCGCGCCGCCGCCAAGGGCTGCGTCGTGATCGACAACACCTCGCAGTTCCGCATGGAGCCCGACATTCCCCTCGTCGTGCCCGAGGTCAACCCGGAGGC
>DASWLB010000367.1:0-3056 GCA_036396315.1 Alphaproteobacteria bacterium | reverse complement strand
CTCGTCCAGCCGCTCGCGGTAGAGGCGCGGCAGCATCACGGTCGCGCGGTCGATGGTGTGCGCACCGGACGGCGAGTTCCACCACACCTGGCGGTAGCGCGGCCGGTTGCGCGCCGAGCGCACGCTGTCCTCGTACTTCTTCGCCATCTCGGGCCCGGCGACCTTGCGGACGAAGTCGAAGATCGCGAAGTCGCACTCGATGACGTGCGCGTCGACGTCGACCACCGGATAGTCGAGGCGGCCGCGGATTTCGGCGGCGGGGCTCGCCTTCGTCATGGTCGTCGCCATGGCGTCTCCCTTCGTTGCGTCGGCGATGCTAGCACCACAGCGGCTTCGGTTTGAACTCAACCATAACAAATCCGTTCGCGCTGAGTAGCCGCGTGCGCCGGAAGGCGCGTGCGGCGTATCGACCTGCCTGCGCGAAGCCGAAGCGGGAGTGCTTCCATGGAATCGGCCTCTTGGCCGGCTTCGCTTCGGCGAAGGCAGGAGCGCGACCGCTCGCCCTTCGATATGACGCGCCGCTTCGCGGCGCACCTACTCAGGACGAGCGGAATATTGTGCGATTCTGGGTCAATCCAAGCCTCTCTATCGGCGCAGCCTCTCGATGACCTCGCGCGTCGGCGGCGAGAGAAGCAGCCCCTTCCGGTCGACGTCGGCGACGCTCATCGCCTGGAAATGCGGATCGGTCGGATCGTCCGGGCGCGGGATGCCGAGCTGCGCGAGGCTCGCCGGAACCATCTGCTTGCCGAGCCGCTCGGTAAGGCGCCTGCGCGAAGGCATGGGCTCGCCCAAGAGGCGCGCCGTCATCATGGAGTAAGACAGGATGGTCACGCGCCGTCCCGGCGCATCGCCCCCCGCCGCGAACACGTAGTTGAAATTGTCGAACGAGATGTTGGCCGCCGTGACGCCGACATACATGGTGCGGGCATCCTCCGACTGGTACGGCGCGAGGAGCTGCGCCAGACGATCGAGGTACGGGTCCGCCGTGTACTGGCCCGGTCCGGTCATGAACCCGTCGGCCGTCACGCGGCTCGTGAAGCGCGACAAAGCGTCGCTCTTCTCATAGCTGCGCACCAGCTCGTCGCGGTAGCGCTCGCGCGTCCAGCCCGCGAAGTCGATCGGCGCCTCGCCGCGCGGCTTCCGGATCATGTCCTGGATGTTGCGTTGGCCGGGGACGCGGTCCGGCGCATCCCAGCTCCACGGACCCGACGGGCGATAGATCTTCGCCGGGATGCCGGTAATGTTTTCGTAGATGCGTGCGGCCTCGGCGACGATCTGCACGTCGCACGGTGGCAGCGGAACGAGCACGAGCTGGAGCCCGGTTTCGCCGCCCGCGAGCACCGGTAGCCGGTCGAGCTCGGGGCGCGGCACGCCCGCGATCCGCGCCGCCGTCGCGAGCTGCTCCGGGTCCTCGGCGTCCTCGAGAACGGCGAGCGCGTTCGCGCGTGCCGCCGCCGCGTCGCCGGTGTTGGTCGCGAAGTCGAGGCGCGCCGCGTAGCTCGCCGGTGCGGCGGCGATGAGCTTCGCGAGCACGGCGAGCGCTTCGTCCTTCTGGCCGGCGGCGAGCAGCCTTCGCGCGTAGTCGTGGATGGTGGGCGCCCAGGCGGCGATGGCATCGTTGCCCTCGGCCATGGCGTCCTCGGTGCGCTGGCGGTTCAAGATGCCGCGCACGCCGCCGATATAGGCGTCGCCATCGAGGCGGTTGATCAACCCGATCCGCAGGGTCCAGAGCTGCACCGAGCGCGGCAGGCGGTAGGCGAACTGGAACTGATCGGCGATCCCTTGGCGCCAATCGGCGCCGGCCTCGGCATCGGTCGCGACGCGGAACTTGCCGCCGCCGGCGGTCGCCTGCGCGTTGATCTCGCCGACCGCGGCGTCGAACGCCGCGCGGCACGCGGCGGGTTCGCACGGGCGGCGTTCGAAGGCGAGCGCGATCGAGCCGTCGCGCGCATGGTAGGACACGCGCTCCGGGCCTTCGACATCGACGCGGCGGCTTGGCCACAGCCCCTTGCCGGCGACGACGAACGCGGGCGCGTAGTAGTCCGGCGGAAAGTCCGTCGCCTTCGGCTCGGACGAGCCCGTAGGCGTCGGTGGGCGAAGCGGGCTTCCGGGCCGCGTGAGCGAAGACGGCAAATCGCAAGCGGCGACGGCGGAGCACATCCCCGCCGCGACCGCCGCCGCCCGCCATCGCCGCGCCAAGCCCGCCATCCGCCCCTGCCCCTCTCCTCTATCAGCCCATGGTCGCCCGCGTCTTCGCGCCCCGTCAATGGCCAGACGCATCCGGATTTGGGCTAGACTTCGCGCAAAGTCGGGCGGGAGGCGCGGATGGAGTTCGGGATCGGCCAGCCGGTGCGGCGGCGCGAGGATTTCCGCCTCCTGACCGGCGCGGGCCGCTACAGCGACGACGTGAACCTGCCGGGCCAGGCCTACGCCGTGATACTGCGCTCGCCGCACGGTCATGCCCGCATCCGCGGCATCGACGCGGCGGCGGCGCGCGCCGTGCCGGGCGTCATCGCCGTGCTGACCGGCGCCGAGGCCGCCGCGGACGGGCTCAAGGCGCTCGAGATCCGGTCGAACCCGGCCGACGTGCCGCTCAGGAACCGCGACGGGCGACCGATCTTCGCGCCGCTCTACGGCATGATCGCCGGCGCGAAGGTGCGCCGCGTTGGCGAGGTGGTCGCGGCGGTCGTGGCCGAGACCGAGGACGCCGCGCGCGAAGCGGCGGAGCGGATCGCGGTCGATTACGAGCCGCTTCCCGCCGTCACCGACGCGCGCCGCGCGGCCGAGCCGGGCGCGCCCGCGGTGTGGGACGAGCTGCCCTCGAACCTGCCGGTCGACGACGAGCAGGGCGACGCGGCAGCGACCCAGGCCGCCTTCGCGCGCGCCGCGCACGTGGTCGAGATCGAGCTCGCCAACAACCGCATCGTCAGCGCCTTCATGGAGCCGCGCGCGGCCGCCGCCGAGTACGACGCGGCCAATGGCCGGATCACCTTGCACGCCGGCAACCAGTCGGCCAACCGCGTGCAGCAGGCGCTCGCCCGCGTGCTCGCCATGCC
>DASWLB010000366.1:0-3250 GCA_036396315.1 Alphaproteobacteria bacterium | reverse complement strand
CTACCGCGAGGCTTGGGACAAGAACAAGGCGGCGCCGCACCGCGCGCACGCGCCGGCCGAGCCCACCGTCGGCTCGGTGCGCATGGTGGTGATCGCGGATTCGGACGCCGAAGCCGAGGCCGCCGCCCGCCCGGCGCACGACCGCTGGTACAAGAGCCTCGAGAAGCTCGGCAACTCGTTCGGGTTCCGCGCGCTGTTCTTGGCGCCCGACTACGACCTCGCCAAGCGCGCGGGCTACGTCATCGCCGGCACGCCCGACACGGTGAAGGCCGCGCTGACGCGCCACATCGAGGAAGCCGGCATTAACTATCTTTGCCTGCAGCTTGCCTTTGGCGTGCTCTCCCATGCCCAGGCGGTGCGCACCGTCGATGCGTTCGCCAAGGAGGTGATGCCGTCCCTCGCCAAGGTCGTGCCCGGCGCGGCGAAGGTCGCCGCGCCCGCCGGCGCGGGGCATTGAGGGCCTCGCCGGCGGTTTTGCCGTCGCTCCGTCAAACCTCGGCAGGGGCGGGTCTGAGACCCGCCCCTACGACGCTGGCATTTCCCGTGCGAACGCCAGCATGGCCGCCTCGCCTGCCGATGCTATAATCGCCCGCATCGAGCGGCGGAGCGTGCGCGTCATGAAGTTCGGCATCTTCGATCACCTCGACCGCAAGGACCTGCCGCTCGCGCGCTTCTACGAGGAGCGGCTCAAGTTCGTCTCCGCCGCCGACCGGCTCGGCCTCGCGAGCTATCACATCGCCGAGCACCATTGCAGCCCGGCCGGCATGGCGCCGCGCCCGAGCGTGTTCCTGTCGGCCGTCGCCCAGCGCACCAAGCGCATCCGGCTCGGGCCGATGGCCTATGCGCTCGCCAACTACGATCCGCTGATCCTCGCCGAAGAGATCTGCATGCTCGACCATCTGTCGAACGGGCGGGTCGATATCGGGGTCGGGCGCGGCGTGTCGCCGTGGGAGCTGATGATCTTCGGCATCAACGCGCCCGAATCGAAGGACATCTTCCGCGAATCGATGGAGGTGATCCTCAAGGCGTTCACCCAGGACGTGGTCGACCACCGCACCGACCGGTTCCGCTATTACGACGCGCCGATGGAGATCAAGCCGCTGCAGGCGCCGTTCCCGCCGCTGTGGTACCCGACCTCGCACCCGGGCTCGCGCGACTACGCGGCGATGCACGGCATGCACCTGGTGGCGGGCTGGGCCGCGAACCCGCGCATCAAGCAGATCCTCGACCTCTACCGCGAGGCGTGGGAGCGCCACGGCAACGCGCCGCTCCGCGCGCTTACGCCCTACAAGGAGCCCTATCTCGGCTCGGTGCGCCACGTCGTCGTCGCCGAGACCGATGACGATGCGATCCGCATCGCGCGCGAATCGCGCGACGGCTGGGTGCGCCGCCTCGAGGAGCTGCCGGAGACGTTCGGCTTCTCCGGCGTATTCCTCACCAACGATTTCGACGCGGCGCGGAAGGGCGGCTCGGTGATCGCCGGCACGCCCGACACGGTGCGCGAGGAGATGGCGCGCCACATCGACGAGACCGGCGTCAACTACGTATTGTGCCAGTTCGCCTTCGGCAACATCGCGCACGAGGCCGAGATGCGCTCGCTCAAGCTGTTCGCGACCGAGGTGATGCCGCATCTGGCGACGCCGGAAATCGTGCCGCTGCCGGCCCCGGCGCGGCGCGCGCGGGCGCGGGTGTAAAGCACCCAGGCAAAACCAAGAGACGCCTGGAACGTTAAGCTCCTGCGCCGCTACGTCGACAGCAACGGGATCGACGAGGCCTTGAACCAGACCGAGCTGTCGGGCCCCTAATTCGCGAACGGCAACGGGCGTGTGCGAATTCGGCCAGGCTCGATCACCGAGAACCGGCCGGCCCAATCCGTCCGACTGTCGATGATGCGCGCCAGCATTTGACCTACCCGAGCGGCGGGCGGCATCGGCAGCCGGACCAGGACAACGCCGCAGTCCTCGGGAAGCCGAGCTCGCCACGCGAGCTCGCCGAAATCCTTATCGAAGGTGAGAAGAATGCGGCGTTCGCGCATGGCGCGCGCGAGCACCTCGTCGTCGGAACTACCGGGCGCATCGGCACGAATCCACGCGACGTCGTGACCCGCATCGCGCAGCGCGGTGATGGCCTCGCCGGGGACATTCTCGTCGGCGACGAAGCGCACCGATCACTCGCCGTCGGCGGGAAGCGGATATGCCTTCTCCGCGGCCACCACCTCACCGGCGTATTTCAGGCAGGCGAGGATGTCGTCCCGTGTGAGGCCCGGATAGTTGCGAAGGATGTCCGCCTCGCTCCAGCCCTGGGCAAGAAGCCCGACGATGAAATCGACGGACAGCCGGGTGCCGCGCACGACCGGCTTGCCGGCGAGCACCGCGGGATCGAGGACGATGCGATCATGGGCCGTCATAAGCCGCTCCTCCACGAGTCCCCTCGCGCCGTGACCATGTGGGACCGTTGCCGCAGTGTGCGCCAAACGGGCGCGTCAGGGAACGATCCTGGCCCTTAGATGCATCTTGCCCCGCCCCCGGTTCAAGAGCCGCTGCGCCTGCCGCCGAGCCCAAGCCGACAACCTGCCAACGCGATATCCGGGACGGGCCCGAGGGCATACGGCTTCGTTCCGGCGACGGGCCGTTCAAGAACGGGGTATAGTTTCTCGCCACGGTAGAAGGTGCTCGGCACGTGCCGCTCGACATCGTCCATTCCGCCTGCCCGCACGATTGCGCCTCGACCTGCGCGCTCGAGATCGAGCGGCTCGACGACCGCCGCATCGGCGCCGTGCGCGGCTCCGAATCGAACCCCTACACGGCGGGCGTCGTGTGCGCCAAGGTCGCGCGCTATGCCGACCGGGTGCACCATCCGGCGCGGCTCACGCGGCCGCTCCGGCGCGTGGGTGCCAAGGGCGAAGGAAGGTTCGCGCCGATCTCGTGGGACGAGGCGCTCGACCGCGTGGCCGAAGCGTTCATCGCGGCCGCGCGGCGCCACGGGCCGGAAACGGTGTGGCCCTACGACTATGCCGGCACGATGGGCCTCGTTCAGCGCAACTCCATCCAGCGGCTCCGCCACGTCATGCGCTATGCGCGCGAGCACTACACGATCTGCTCGACGCTCCTGGGCGCGGGCTGGATGGCGGGCACCGGCGCCAAGATCGGCGTCGATGCGCGCGAGGCGGCCGAGAGCGACCTGATCGTGCTGTGGGGCTGCAACCCGGCCACGACCCAGGTCAATTTGATGCACCATGTGGCGCGGGCGC
>DASWLB010000365.1:0-1687 GCA_036396315.1 Alphaproteobacteria bacterium | reverse complement strand
CGCGCTGGCGACGGCGCGGGAACGCGACGCCGAGCTGCAGAACGGGCATGACCGCGGTCCCCTGCACGGCATCCCGATCGCGCACAAGGACTGCTACGACACCGCCGGTATCCGCACCACGGTCGGGGCCGAGATCTTCCGTGCTCGCGTGCCGCAGCGCGACGCGAGCATCGTGCAGCGCCTCGCGCAGGCGGGCGCGGTGATGCTCGGCAAGACCCAGATGAACGAGTTTGCCGCCGGCATGTCGGGAAAGAACGAGTTCTTCGGCGATGCCCGCAATCCGTGGGACGCGACGCGCGCCCCGGGCGGCTCCTCGAGCGGCAGCGCCTGCGCCGTTGCCGCGCGGCTATGCCTGGGCGCCTCGGGCACCGACGCGGGCGGCTCGATCCGCGTTCCCGCCGCGTGGACGGGCGTCGTCGGCCTGCGCCCTACCCATGGGCGCGTGAGCGCGGCCGGCGCCTATCCCCGCTCGTCCAGCTTCGATTGCGCGGGACCGCTGGCGGCGAACGTCGGGGACGCGGCCCTGCTGTTCGAGGCCATGGCGGGGCGCGATGAACAGGATTCGCCTGCGCTTGCGGCAGACCTGCGCGGACTGCGGCTCGGAATCGTGCGGGACTTCAGCCTGCAGGCGCTCGACCCGGACGTGGAGCGGGCGTTGCGCGACGCGCTCGGCACGCTCGCCGGCCTCGGCGCGCAGGTTCGTGAAGTCAGTATTCCTGCCCTCGCGGCAGGCACCGAGTACGGCGCGATGCTCGACATCCTGCTCTACGAGTTCCACCAGGTCCTCGGCGCCGAGTACCAGGCGACGCCCCGGCGGGAAAAGGTCTTCGGGGCGACCGTCCGCGCAAACCTGGAGCGCGGCGCCGCCATCCGCGCCGAGGACTATCGAGCCGCGCTCGAGGCCCGGGACCGGTTCGTGCGCGAGGTTCGGCAGGCCTTCGGCACACTGGACGCCCTCGTCACCCCGACCGCCGCGATGACCGCGCCGGCAATCGACGCCGCGGAGGCCGAATTCGATCGCGGTCGGCGATTCACCCTTCCCTTCAGCTTCGCCGGACTGCCCGCGATCTCGGTGCCGTGCGGCTTCGACCACGCGGGCCTTCCCATCGGCATGCAGATCGTGGCCGACCGGCTGCAGGAGCCGCTGGCCCTGCGCATCGCGGCCGCCTACGAGGCGGCGGTCGCTACCGGCTTGCGTCCCGCAGAATGAGCTCGGCGGCTTTCTCGGCGATCATGACCGCCGGCGCATGCGTGTTGCCCGACACGAGCGTCGGCATGATCGAGCAGTCCACGACCCGCAATCCGACGATGCCGCGCACGCGCAAGCGCTCATCGACCACCGCCATGGCATCGCTGCCCATCTTGCAGGTCCCCGAAGGGTGGAAGATCGTCGCGCCGTAGTTCCGCGCGAATTCCAGCAGGTGCTCGTCGCTTGTCGCTTCGGGTCCGGGCCGGTACTCGCTCGCTACGTAAGGCTGCATCGCGTCGGTTTGCGCGAGACGACGGGCGAGCCTGATACCGGCGATGGCGCAGCGCCGGTCGAGCGCGGCGGCGAGGTAGTTCGGCTGCATCGCCGGCGCCTGGAACGGGTCCGCCGAGCGGATGCGCACCGTGCCGCGCGACTCGGGGCGCAGCTGGCACACCGACAGGGTGAAGCCCGGCCAGGGATGGGGCTCGGCGCCGGCGA
>DASWLB010000364.1:0-6375 GCA_036396315.1 Alphaproteobacteria bacterium | reverse complement strand
GCCCAGCGCCGCACGAAATCCTCGAGTTCGGCGTCCGGCGCGTCGGGCAGCACGACCTTGAGGCGCACATACTGATCGCCCCGCGTCTTGCTGCGCTGGTCGAGCACGCCGCGCCCCTTGAGGCGGAGCGTGGTTCCGGTGTTCGAGCCATTGGGGACCGTCAACGTCACCTTGCCCGACACCGTCGGCACCTCGATCTTCGCGCCCAGCACGGCCTCGTCGAGCGAGACCGGGACCTCGACGTGGATGTCGTTGTCCTTGCGCGTGAAGAAGGCGTGCGGCTCGACGTGGATCTCGACATAGGCATCGCCCGGCGGCGCGCCGCCGATGCCGGGCATGCCCTGGCCCTTGAGCCGCAAGGTCTGGCGGTCGCGCGTGCCTTCCGGGATGGTCACGTCGATGGTCTTGCCGTCCGGCAGGGCGAGGCGCTGCCGCGCGCCGTTGGCCGCGTCGAGGAACGGCACGCGCAGCGTGTAGGACACGTCGGCGCCCGGCATGCGGATCGAGGCGCGGCGGCGTGCGCCGGCCCCTCCCGCGCCCGAACCGAACAGGTCGCCGAACAGGTCCTCGAAGCCGTGGCCTCCGCCCTGGCCGAAGACGTCGTGGTACTTGTCGCCCTCGGGCGAATCCGCATAGCTGTGGTAGTAGCGGCGCTGCGGCCGCTCGGCGCCCGATTCGTCGATCTCGCCCGAATCGTAGCGCTTGCGCTTGTCCGCGTCCGACAACAGGTCGTAGGCCGCCTGCACCTCCTGGAACTTGCCGAGCGCATCCTTGTCGTTCGGGTGCAGGTCGGGGTGCAGCTTCTTCGCGAGCGCGCGGTGGGCCGACTTGATCTGCTCGGCGGTCGCGTCGCGTGCGACGCCGAGAACCTCGTAGGGATTCCGCATGACCGGTAGAGCTTGGGGAGGCTCAGACCAAAATGCAACGGCGGGGAACGCGATCGCGCGCTCCCCGCCGCGGCGGATGGTGCCTGTGGTCCGGGTTCGTCAGTTAACGACCTTCCAGGTCCCGTCGGGCTGGCGGCACGCGGTGCCGTAGGCCTGCTGCGTCTGGCCGCCGACCGTGACCGTCTGCTGGTACTCGCGGCAATAGTTGCCGCCCTGGTCTCGGCCGTCGCGCACCGGCGTGACGGTGCCGTAATTGCCGGATTGCGGATTGCTCCAGTTGATCTGCTGGCCGACCGGCGCCGACTGCGCCTGCTGGTAGGATCGTTCCGCGTACATGCGGTCGGCACGGTCGAGCGACTTGCCGACCTCGCTGCCGAGCAGCACGCCGAGCACCGCGCCGCCCGCGGTCGCCGCGAGGCGTCCCGAGCCGCCGCCGATCTGCGAGCCGAGCAGGCCGCCCAGCGCGCCGCCGACAAGCGCGCCGCCCGTCTGCTTCTCGCCGTACTGGCTGTTCTGGCAGCCCACGAGCGCGACCGCCAACAGCCCCGGAAGGATGATCTTGTGCAGTTTCTTCATGGAGCTCCACCTTTCCATGGATTCGCCCAAGCGTTCTGCAGCCCTCGAGAACGATGCCACATCTCTACAACGCGGGGGGAAGGTCTAATCCGTCGGGCTGGCAATGGCGATGCAGTTGAGATAGGCACTAGATGAGCCTAATCGCAAGAGGTTAAGAGGGGTTTGTGGCGGGTTCGTGGCGCATCGGACCCGGGCCATACGCAAGGCATTCCATCGTAATATCCACATGTCCAAGGAAACCGATCCTATTTCCCTGTTCCAGGACTGGTTCGCCGAGGCGCGCGAGAAGGAGGCCGGCGATCCGACCTCGATGGCGCTCGCGACCGCCGATTCGGCCGGCGTGCCCTCGGTGCGCATGGTGCTGCTCAAGGAAGCCGATGCGCGCGGCTTCGTGTTCTACACCAACGTCGACAGCCGCAAGGGCGGGGAGCTTGCCGCCAATCCGCGCGCCGCGCTCGTGTTCCATTGGCCGGCGATCACCCGCCAGGTGCGCATCGAGGGCAGGGTCGAACAGGTGAGCGACGCGGAAGCCGACACCTACTTCGCGACCCGGGCGCGCGGCAGTCAAATCGGCGCGTGGGCGTCGGATCAGTCGCGCCCGCTCGAAGGCCGCTTCGCGCTCGAGCGCCGCGTCGCGTCGTTCACCGCGCGCTTCGGTATCGGCAGGATTCCGCGCCCGCCGCACTGGATCGGCTATCGCGTCGTGCCCGATGCGATCGAGTTTTGGCGCCAGCAGGCGTTCCGGCTGCACGACCGGGTGCGCTACGTGCGCGACGGCACGGGCTGGACGATCGAGCGTCTGTACCCGTGACGGGAATTCGACGGGAGAAGGCGTGACCGCCGGACCCCAGGACGAGGTGATGGCGTTCCTTGCGCGCCCCGCGACCCACGGGATCGGCGGCTCGGTCGAGCGCATCGACACGCATATCTCCGCCGTGTTCCTCGCCGGCGATCGCGTGGTGAAGCTCAAGAAGGCGGTCAAGTACCCCTATCTCGATTATTCGACGGTCGCGCTCAGGCGCCGGTACTGCGAGGCCGAGGTGCGCGTCAACCGGCGCACCGCGCCCGCGCTCTATCTCGGGGCGGCCGCGATCTCGCGCGCCCGCGACGGATCGCTCGCGCTCGGTGCGCCGGACGCGACGCCCACGGGCGAGGCGGTGGACTGGGTCGTCGTCATGCGGCGCTTCGAGGCGAGCGCGCTGTTCGACCGCATGACGCGCGAGGGGCGCCTCACGCCGGCGCTCGTCCGCGATCTGGCCGACGAGATCGCGCGGTTCCACGAGGCCGCCGAACGCGACCCCGGGTTCGGCGGCGCCGATGCGATGGCGCGGTCGCTTGCCAACATGGTCGGCGAAGTTGCCAAGTTCGCGCCCGACCTGTTCGATCGCGCCAAGGCCGAACGCTTCGCCGCCGAGACCGGCGCGGCGCTCGAACGCCACCGCGCTTCTCTCGATGCGCGCCGGGCGCAAGGGTACGTGCGCCACGGCCACGGCGACCTCCATCTCCGCAACATCTGCCTGTTCGAGGGACGGCCGACCCTGTTCGACGCGATCGAGTTCGACGATGTGCTGGCGTGCATCGACGTGCTCTACGACCTCGCCTTCCTTCTCATGGACCTCGAGCATCGCGGCCGGCGCGACCTCGCCAACCTCGTGCTTAACCGCACGCTCGCTTGGCGCGACGACCATGCCGGGCTCGCGCTGCTGCCCTTGTATCTCGCGATGCGCGCGGGCATCCGCGCGCATGTGACGGCAAGCTCGGTGGCCGCGCTCGGCAGCGAGGATGCGAAGGCGAGCGCGCGCGCCGAGGCGCGCGCCTATCTCGACCTCGCGCTTGGGTTCCTCGCGCCGGCGAAGCCGGTGCTCGTCGCGGTCGGCGGGCTGTCGGGCAGCGGCAAGTCGACCGTCGCCGCCGCACTCGCCCCCACGCTCGGCGCCGCGCCGGGCGCGGTCGTCGTGCGCTCCGACGTGATCCGCAAGCGCCTGCTCGGGCGGGCGCCGGAAGATCGGCTCGGGCCCGACGCCTACACCGCGGAAGTGACGCGGCGGGTCTATGAAGCCGTCCGCGCCCAGGCCGGCGCGGCGGTCGCCGCCGGCTGCGCGGCGATCGCCGACGCCGTGCACGCGCGGCCCGAGGAGCGGCGCGCGATCGAGGCCGTCGCGGTCGAATCGGGCGTCCGATTCGCCGGTCTGTGGCTCGAGGCCGCGCCGGAGACGCTTGCCAGCCGCATCGGGCGACGCGAGAATGACGCATCGGACGCGACCGCTTCCGTGATGCGCGCGCAGTTCGGCACCGACACCGGGCCGATCGCGTGGCGGCGGATCGACAGCTCGGGAGACCTGGCGGAGACCTTGACCCGTGCCCGTAACGCCTTGAACGGACACGACGAAACGACAACATAAAGGCGAGCCGGGGCGGGGCGGAGCCGAACGTCCGCGGGGCGAACCGCGGCAGAGCCGTGTCCCGACAGGGAAGGGCAGGCATGACGATGCGAACGATCCTGGTGCCGATCAGCGCCGCCGAGGTGAGCCGGCCCGCGCTCGAGGCGGCGCTCAAGCTCGCCGAGCGATTCGGCGCGCACATCGAGGCGCTGCACGTCCGCGCCGATCCGAAGAGCCTCGTGCCTTACGCGGGCGAGGGCATGAACGGGTCGATGATCGAAGAGATCATGGACGTGACCGAGCGCGAGGGCGCCGACCGCGCGGTGCGCTCGCGCGCCATGTTCGACAGCGTCGTCGCCGAGCGGAAGCTCAAGGTGTCCTCGACGCCCGCGAAGGACGCCGGCGTCACCATCGCCTGGCGCGAGGAGATCGGGCGCGAGGACGAGGTGGTCGCGCTGCGCGGCCGGCTCGCCGACTTGACGGTGGTCGGGCGGCCGATGCGCGATTCGCCGTTGCCGTCGCCGATCACGCTCGAGGCCGCGCTGCTCGAGACCGGACGGCCGATCGTGATCGCGCCGCCCGGCGAGGTGACGGACATCGGCACGCACTGCGCCGTGTGCTGGGAAGGGACGACCGAAGGCGCGCGCGCGGTGCAGGGCGCGATGCCGATCCTCGAGCGCGCCGGGCGCGTGACCATCATCACCGGCGTCGCCGGCGGCGCCGAACCGCTGGTGCCGCCCGAGGAGTTCCGCGAGTACCTCGCCTGGCACGGCGTCAAGGGCGAGGTGCACCGTTTCGATCCGAAGAACACCGAGATCGGCGCGGCCCTGTTGCGCGAGAGCATGAGCGTCCAGGCCGACCTGATGGTGAAAGGCGCTTATTCGCAGAGCCGGCTGCGCCAGATGATCCTCGGCACGCGCACGCGCTACATCATCGCGCACACCGAGATCCCGGTGCTGCTCGCACACTGACACTGAGGAGTCCGACGTGGCGTTGAAGCTGATCCGAATCGAACTGGCGCGCACCGCGGAATTTCCCGACGGCAGCAAGAAGCACGGCTACGAGTTCGTCGCGCCGCTCGGCGCCGACGGCCACATCGACCTCGCGGAATGGAGGCGCTACGGCCAAGCCTGCACCATGCTGCGCTTCTGGGGCGACGAGGACGACCGGCACGGCACCTTGGTGCGGGCGAAGGGCGACCGCTGGGCCTTCTCCTACGAGCCGGGCGATGCCGACGACGAGCCGATCCACCACTTCGCCTCGCACGTCTTCCGCCCGGGCGAGTACGTGACCATCACGGAACAGGACGGGGTGGCGCGGCCGTTCCGTGTCGCCGCCGTGACCGATCCGCCGGCGCTCAAGCGCTGATTGTCGCACCGGTGGACAGAGTTGCGCACAGACCATGAATGCCGGGGACGGATTCGCGATCGCTCCATCGCACCCGGCGATCCGCCGTCCGGCCTGTGGAGAAGTCGGTGGATAAGCGGGTGGATAGATTTGAACAATTCGTGACACCCGGAATTCTGCCGCAACTCATTGAGGCATAAGGCGGATTCTGTTAAGGAGGGAGCCGCCTGTCCCGCATCCCCGGCCGAGGAGTCCGCCCGGCATGAGCGATCCCGCCACCGGCTACCTGCCCGACGAAGCGCTCCAGCCGGCCCGCGCCGACCACCCGACCGGCCTCTTGCCGTCCTACGTGCTGCGCGCGCTGGTGCGCTCGGGCGAGATCGCCGCCGCCAACGGGGTGGGCGAGGACCAGGTGCAGCCGGCCTCGCTCGACCTCCGGCTTGGGCGCGTCGCCTGGCGCGTGCGCGCGAGCTTCCTGCCGGGACCCGATGCCTGCGTCGCCGACCGCGTGGAGCGGTTCCGCATGCACGAGATCGACTTGACGGGCGGCGCCGTGTTGGAGCGCGGCTGCGTCTACATCGTGCCGCTGCAGGAGCGGCTGCGGCTGCCGACACGCATCTTGGGCGTCGCCAACCCGAAAAGCTCGATCGGGCGGCTCGACGTGTTCACCCGCCTCATCACCGACCGCGCGACCGAGTTCGAGCGCATCGATGCCGGTTATGAAGGGCCGCTCTACGTCGAGATCTCGCCGCGCGCCTTCTCGATCGTCGTGCGCGCGGGTTCGCGCCTCAACCAGCTCCGGCTGCGGCGCGGCTCGCCCGTCGTCGGCGAGGCGGCGCTGCGCCGGCTGCACGACGAGGTCGGGCTCGTCGACCGGGCGCTCGGGCGCGAGGAGCGGCTCGCCGAGGGCATCTCGATCCGCGTCGACCTCGCGCCGCGCGAAGACGGCGGACCGATCGGCTACAAGGCGCGCAAGCACGCCAGGCTGATCGACATCGACCGCACCGCGTTCTACGACCCGCACGAGTATTGGGAGCCGGTCGCGCCCGGGCGCGGCGGCGGCATCGTGCTCGACCCGGACGATTTCTACGTCCTCGCCTCCAAGGAGGCGGTGACGGTGCCGCCGACCCATGCGGCGGAGATGCGCGCCTACGACACGTTCGTCGGCGAGTTCCGCGTGCACT
>DASWLB010000363.1:0-2404 GCA_036396315.1 Alphaproteobacteria bacterium | reverse complement strand
GGCGAGCTGGCCGCGCCCCACGTCGACGGCGTACACGCGCGCCGCGCCGCGCGCGAGCAGCACGTCGGTGAAGCCGCCGGTCGAGGCGCCGATATCGAGGCAGACGCGGCCCGAGGGATCGATGCCGAACGCATCGAGCGCGTGGGCGAGCTTCACCCCGCCGCGCGAGACCCACGGATGGTCGCGCCCGCGCACCTCGAGCGCCGCGTCCTCGGCCATCGCCTGGCCCGGCTTATCGAGCCGCCTGTCGCCGGAATAGACGAGCCCGGCCATGACCAGCGCCTGGGCGCGCGCCCTACTTTCGGCGAGCCCGCGCGCGACCAGGAGCGCATCGAGGCGCGGTTTCCCGGTTGATCCCCCCTTAACCCGCATTTTGCTATAGTACGGCCATGAACGCGCCGCTCGAAATCGTTCTCGCGGAGCTTCGGTCGCGGCTGCAAACGGTGTTCGGCCAGAGGCTCGACCGCGTGATCCTGTTCGGTTCGCGCGCACGCGGCGACGCCGATCCCGATTCCGACATCGACGTGATGATCGTGCTCAAGGAGCCGTCGGAGGCCATCGGATTAGATCGTGACCGGTGCTCGGTCGTGACCGCGGACATCTCGCTCAAGTACGGCGCCGTGATCTCAACGATTCTTACTGACGACGGTAGGCTCGCGCGCAGCGGACTGCCGCTCTATCGCAACGTACGCCGCGAGGGCGTCGTCGTGTGACTACCGGCCAAGCGGAATTGGTGGAAATCGCGGAGGAAAGCCTTCGCGCGGCAAAGTTGTTGATCGAGAACGGATTCGCTGGCTTCGCCTCCTCCCGCGCCTACTACACGATGTTCACGGTGGCCGAGGCGTTTCTCCTTTCCAAGGACCTGACTTTTGCGCGCCATTCCGCGGTGATCGCCGCCTTCGCCCAGCACTTCGCGAATGCCGGGGTCGTGCCACGTGAGTTCCATCGCTGGATCATCAACGCCCAAGATCATCGGCATATTGCCGACTATGGCGGCGATCAGCCCGTCACGGACGAAGAGGCGAGAGCCGATATCGGACACGCAGGAGCGTTCCTCGCCGAACTCAAGAAATTCCTCGACTCGAAGCCGGAGTAAAGCCCGACCGCCTTACGTGAAGGCTACGCCCGCACCGTCCGGTCGACCGCGTTGAAGCCGAGCGCGGTGAGCGCGGTCGCGACGATGTCGGGCGCTTTGAGCCCCGCCTTCTCGTACTGCTTCTCCGGCGCGTCCTGGTCGAGGAACAGGTCGGGCAAGACCATCGGGCGGATCTTGAGCCCGTCGTCGAGCATGCCTTCGGTCGCCAGGTAGTGCAGCACCTGTGTGGCGAAGCCGCCGATCGCCGCCTCCTCCACCGTGATCAGCACCTCGTGCTCGCGCGCGAGCCGGCGCACGAGATCGGTGTCGAGCGGCTTCGCGAACCGGGCATCGGCGACGGTCGTCGACAGGCCCCGCGCGGAAAGCTCCTCGGCGGCCTTGAGGCATTCCTGGAGGCGCGCGCCGAACGACAGGATCGCGACCTTGGTGCCCTCGCGCAGCACCCTGCCCTTGCCGAGCGGCAACACCTCGCCGCGCTCCGGCAACGGCACGCCGGCGCCTTCGCCGCGCGGATAGCGGAACGCCGACGGCCGGTCGTCGATCGCCACCGCGGTCGCCACCATGTGCACGAGCTCGGCCTCGTCCGCCGCCGCCATGACGACGAACCCCGGCAGGGTGCCGAGATAGCCGACGTCGAACGAGCCGGCATGGGTCTGGCCGTCGGCGCCGACCAGGCCCGCCCGGTCGATCGCGAAGCGCACGGGCAGCTTCTGGATCGCCACGTCGTGCACGATCTGGTCGTAGGCGCGCTGCAGGAAGGTCGAGTAGATGGCGGCGAACGGCTTCATACCGCCGGCGGCGAGCCCGGCCGCGAAGGTCACCGCGTGCTGCTCGGCGAGGCCGACGTCGAAGGTGCGGTTGGGGAACGCCTGCTGGAAGAGATCGACGCCCGTGCCCGACGGCATCGCCGCGGTGATCGCGACGATGCGCTCGTCGCGCTTGGCCTCCTCGATCAGCGACAGGCCGAATACCCTGGTGTAGGACGGCGGCGCGTTCGGCTTGCCCTTCGCCTGGGCGCCCGTCACCACGTCGAACTTCGAGACGCCGTGATACTTGTCGTCGGATTCCTCGGCCGGCTTGTAGCCCTTGCCCTTCTGGGTGACGACGTGGACTAGGATCGGCCCGTTCTCGGTGTCGTCGCGCACGTTGCGCAGCACCGGCAGGAGATGGTCGATGTTGTGCCCGTCGATCGGCCCGACATAGTAGAAGCCGAGCTCCTCGAACAGCGTGCCGCCGGTCAAAAGGCCGCGCGCGAACTCCTCGGCGCGGAACGCCGCCGTCTTGATGCCGCGCGGGAAGCGCTCGGCC
>DASWLB010000362.1:0-2313 GCA_036396315.1 Alphaproteobacteria bacterium | reverse complement strand
GCCCCGCCGGTAGCGCGCGGCGGAGCTGGTCGCGGTCGCTTCCAGGAGCGTGAGGCGGCTTCGCCCGATGCGGCGGACCAGATCCACGTCCTCCATCAACGGCAGCTTCCGATAGCCGCCGAGCGCATCGTAGAAGGCGCGTGAGACGAGCAGTCCCTGATCGCCGTAGGGCAGCGCGAGGACGCGGCAGCGCCACGCGACCAGCGCCTCGAGGCGCCGCGCCGCGGGTGCGGCATCGTCGAGCCGGAAGCGGAACACGGCCGCGCGGTGAAGATTTTTCGGGTCGGCCATGAAGCGGCCCGCCGCGGCCGACCAGCCGAGCGCAAGCTCGGTGTCGGCGTGGAGGAACAGCAGCCACTCGCCCGTCGCGCCATCCGCGCCTGCGGCGAGCTGCGAGCCTCGGCCGCGTTCACAAGGGATCACGCGTGCGCCGCGCGCCTGGGCAAGCGCCACCGTCCGATCGCGCGAGCCGCCGTCCGCGACGATGACCTCGATCGCCGGACCGGCGGCGAGCGAATCGAGCGTCCGGGCGAGCGTTCGCTCGGCTTCGAGCGTCGGCACGATGATGGACAGGCTGACCACCCGATCCTGGTAGCACAGCGCACGGTTCTACAAAAATGTTCTTGCTTTGTTCTTTCGATTCGATGACAATGCCGCGATGGAACCGCTTGCACCCGGAACGCCGCGCAAGGGGCGCGGCGCCGTCTCCAACGCGACCGGCCGCTACGAGACGGAACAGCGCCACGCCGTCGACGACGGATGGGGTACGGCCTGGGCGATCGATCCCGATCTCGGCGCGCCCTCGCTCCGCACCACCCTGACCAAGGACACGGCGCGCACCGTCATCACGCGCAACGCCTCGCCCGACGTGCCGTTCGACCGGTCGATCAACCCCTACCGCGGCTGCGAGCACGGCTGCATCTACTGCTTCGCGCGGCCGACCCATGCGTTCCTCGGGCTGTCGCCGGGCCTCGATTTCGAGAGCCGGCTGTTCTACAAGCCCGACGCCGCCGAGCTCCTCGCCGAGGAGCTGCGCCACCCGCGCTACGAATGCCGGGTGATCGCCATGGGCACCAACACCGATCCCTACCAGCCGGTCGAACGCCGGCTGCAGATCACCCGGCGCATTCTCGAAGTGCTGGCGGCGCACCGCCACCCGGTGGGCATTGTCACCAAATCGACCCTGGTCCTGCGCGACCTCGACATCCTCGCCCCCATGGCGAAGGACGGTCTCGCCCACGTCTGCGTCTCGGTGACGACACTCGACCCCGCGCTCGCCCGCCGCATGGAGCCGCGGGCGCCGACGCCCGAACGCCGCGTCGAGACCATCCGGGCGCTCGCCGCCGCCGGCGTGCCCGCGACGGTGATGGCGGCGCCGGTGATCCCGGTGCTGACCGACCATGAGCTCGAAACGATCCTCGAGACGGCGGCGCGCGCCGGCGCGACCTCTGCCGGCTACGTGCTGCTGCGCTTGCCGCTCGAGATCAAGGATTTGTTCCGCGAATGGCTTGCCGCGCACGCGCCGGCGAAGGCGCGCCACGTGATGGCGCTGATCCACGACGTGCGCGGCGGGCGAGACAACGATCCGCGGTTCGGCTCGCGCATGCGCGGCGAGGGCGCCTATGCCGAGCTGATCGCGCGCCGCTTCCGCCTCGCCGCCGAGCGGCTCGGGCTCGGCCAGCGCCGCTACGCGCTCGATACCTCCAAGTTCCGCGTCCCGCCGCGCGCCGGCGACCAGTTGAGTTTGTTCTAGGGATTTTTCGACGCCCGGCAGGGGCGGGTCTGAGACCCGCCCCTACGAACCGCGCGCTGCTGCCGGCGATTCATCCGATTCGGCGAAGATGATAGGGTTGGCCGGGGATGGAGAGCTCCGGCAACCTGACCGGCCTTGCGGTCGTCGCGCTCGCGGCGCTCTTGTGCGGCTTGGCGTTGGCGCGGCTCCATCAGCCCGCCTTCGTCGGCTACATCCTGGCCGGCATCCTGCTCGGGCCGTCGGCCCTCGGGCTGGTCGACAATCGCGACCGCGTGGCCGGACTCGCCGAGCTCGGCGTGCTGATGCTCCTGTTCCTCGTCGGGATGCAGCTCAACGTGCGCGCCTTCCGCCTCGTGTGGCGGCTCGCGCTCACCGCGGTCGCGTTGCAGGTCGCGGCTTCCGTCGCCGTCATGCTCGCGGTCACGTTCGCCTTCGATTTCCCGCCACGCCTATCGATCCTGCTCGGCTTCGTCGTCGCCTTGTCCTCGACCGCGGTCGCCATCCGCATGATGGAGCAGTCGGGCGAGCTGAAAAGCCGCGTCGGGCGGCTCACCGTCGCG
>DASWLB010000361.1:0-14747 GCA_036396315.1 Alphaproteobacteria bacterium | reverse complement strand
GGCCCGCGCGGCGCCGGGACGGACGGGCTAGGTCGCCGCCTCGTACTCTGCCGGCAGGGTGGACGGAGCTTCGCCCCCGCTATATCTTGTGGTTCGGGAGAAGGACATGCGTGACATCTGGGCCATCGTGGTCGGTGTCGTCCTGCTGGGCGGGGCCGGCATCGCGGTCTACGAGGCGACCAAGGGCCCCGACCCGCGCGAGCGCCAAGCGGCTCCGGCCCGCGCCGCGGCGGCCGAGACCGTTGCCCAGGTCGCGGCGCCCCGGATGGAGACACGTTTCGAAGCGGTCGAGATTTCTGCCGAGGACTACGTGCTCGGCAAGGCCGACGCGCCGGTCACCATCGTCGAATACGCCTCGTTCACCTGCCCGCACTGCGCCCAGCTCGCGACCGCGACGATGCCGACCGTCAAGAAGGAGTTGATCGACACCGGCAAGGCGCGGCTCGTCTATCGCGACTTCCCGCTCGATCGCCTCGCGCTCACCGCCTCGCTGGTCGCGCGCTGTGCGCCGCGCGAGCGCTATTTCGGCTTCGTCGACGTCTTGTTTGCCGGACAGGCGAACTGGGCGCGGGCGACCGATCCGATCCGGGCGCTCGGCCAGATCGCCCAGCAGGGCGGCATCGCGCCCGACCGGTTCGATTCCTGCATCAAGGACGAGGCGGCGACGCAGAAGGTGCTGCAGCAGCGCATCGACGGCGAGCAGAAGTTCGGCGTCAAATCCACCCCGACCCTCCTGATCAACGGCGCGCGCTATTCGGGCGCGCTCACCTACGACCAGATCAAGGCCATCGTCGAGCCGTTCCTTCCCAAGGGTTGAGACCGTCCCCGTGCATTTCAACACGCTCCGTCTGTCCGGCTTCAAATCCTTCGTCGAACCCACCGAGCTTTTGATCCAGCCCGGCCTCACCGGCGTCGTCGGGCCGAACGGCTGCGGCAAGTCGAACCTCGTCGAAGCGCTGCGCTGGGTGATGGGCGAGAGCTCCGCCAAGCAGATGCGCGGCGGCGAGATGGACGACGTGATCTTCGGCGGCACCTCCGACCGGCCGGCGCGCAACCTGGCCGAGGTGGTGCTGACGCTCGACAACGCCGAACGCACCGCGCCCGCCATGTTCAACGATTCGGACGAGATCGAGGTCACGCGCCACATCGAGCGCGGCGCCGGATCGACCTTCCGGGTCAACGGGCGCGAGGTGCGCGCGCGCGACGTGCAGCTCCTGTTCGCCGACGCGGCGAGCGGGTCGAAATCCACCGCTCTGGTGAGCCAGGGCCGCATCGGCGCCATCGTGTCGGCGAAGCCGGCGGACCGGCGCCACCTGCTGGAGGAGGCGGCCGGCATCACCGGGCTGCACTCGCGCCGCCACGAGGCCGAGCTGCGGTTGAGCGCGGCCGAGACCAACCTCACCCGCCTCGACGACGTGATCAAGGCGCTCGACGAACAGCTGCGCGGGCTGAAGCGCCAGGCGCGCCAGGCGACGCGCTACCGCAACCTGAGCGAGCACATAAGGCGCGCCGAGGCGATCCTGCTGCACTGGCGCTGGAAGGACGCGACCGCCGCGCGCGCCGATGCGGCGGCGCGGCTCGCCGAGGCCGAACGCCTCGCCGAGGAGCTGACGCGCGGGACGGCGGCGATCTCCGCCCGCCAGGCCGATCTCGCCGCCGGCCTGCCGGAGCTGCGCCGCGCCGAGGCCGAGGCGGCCGCCGCGCTGCAGCGCCTCCGCCTCGCCCGCGACGCGCTCGATGCCGAGGAGAAGCGGCTGGCCGAGGCGATCTCCGCCATCGAGGCGCGCCTCGCCCAGGTCGCGCAGGACAAGGCGCGCGAGCAGGGCTTCGCGCAGGATGCGACCGACGCGATCCGCCGGCTCGAGGACGAGCAGGCGCGGCTGCGCGCGGCCCAGGCGGGCGAGGAAGGCGAAGTCGCCGGCGCCGCCGAAGCGCTCCATCGCGCCCGCGCCGAGTCCGACCGGATCGAGGACGAGTTGGCCACTCTCGCCGCCAAGGCGGCGCAGTACGAAGCGCGCGAAGCGGGGCTCGAGCGCCGCATCGCCGACCTCGACGGGCGCCGCGCCCGTGTCGAGGAGCGTCTCGCCCAGCTTGCCGCCGCCGTCGCCGAGGCCGCGTCCGAGGCGGGCGACGAGCGCGCCCTCGAAGACGCGCGCGCCATGACCGCCTCGCGGCGCGAGGCGCTCGAATCGGCGCGCAAGGCGCAGGAGGCGGCCGAGCAGGCGCGCGGGGCGACCGAAGCGACGCTTGCGACGGCGCGCGAGACCTGGCGCAAGGCCGATGCCGAGGCGGCGCGGCTGGCCGGCGAGGAGAAGGCGCTCGGCCAGCTGCTCGGCGCCGGCAACCCCGACCTGTGGCCGCCGCTGGTCGATGCCGTCACCGTCGCCGCGGGCTGCGAGATGGCGCTCGGCGCGGCGCTCGGCGACGACCTCGCGGCGCCGGCCGACGAGGCGGCGCCGGTGCATTGGCGCACGCTCGGCGGCGATGCGGCGGCGCCGGCGCTTCCGCCCGGCGCGCGGCCCTTGTCGGAATTCGTGACGGCGCCGGCGGCCCTCGCCCGCCGCCTCGCCCAGATCGGCGTCGTCGCCGACGAGCGCGCGGGCGAGGCGCTCAAGGACCGGCTCGCGCAGGGTCAACGGCTGGTGAGCCGCGACGGCGCGCTGTGGCGCTGGGACGGGTTCACGGCCAAGGCCGGCGCACCGACGCCGGCGGCGACGCGGCTCGCGCAGCGCAACCGGCTCGCCGAGGCTCGGGCCGAGCGCGCGGCGTGCGAAGGCATTGCCGCCGAGGCGCGCGCGCGGCTCGATGCCGCCGAGGCCGACGGGCGGCGCGCCGCCGAAGCCGATTCGCGCACGCGGACCGCGGCGCGCACCGCCGAGTCCGAGTTCCAGGACGCGCTCGATTCCGAGACCGCGCTCGCCGAGCGCGCGGCGGCGACAGCCTCGCGCCGCGCGGCGCTCACAGAAGAGGGCAAGCGGCTCGAGGCGGAACGCGCCGAGGCGCTCGCCGAGATCGAGACGGCGCGGGGCGACCTCGCCCGCTTCCGCGAATCGGGCGCGGTGCGCGCCCAGGCGGAGGCGAAGCGCGCCGAGCTCGCGGCCGCGCGCGAGCGGCTCACCGAACGCCAGAGCGCGCACGACCGGCTCGAGCGCGAGGCGGCCCACCGCACCCAGCGGCTCGCCGAGGTCGCCGAGCAGCACGCTTCGTGGCAGCGGCGCGCCGAGGCCGCCTGCGCGCAGATCGCCCAACTCGACGAGCGCCGCCGCGCGGCGGAGAGCGAAGCCGACGGGCTGCGCGCGCGTCCGGCCGAAATCGCGGCGCAGCGCACCGAGCTGTTCGAGCGCATCGACGCCGCGGAGAAGGCGCAGAAGAACGCCGCCGACGCGCTGGTCGCGGCCGAGACCAGGGTCGAGGCGACGGGCCGCGAGCTGAAGGCGGCCGAAGCGCGGCTCGGCGAAGCGCGCGAAAACCGCGTGCGCTGCGAGAGCGCGGTCGGGCAGGCCGAGCAGGCGCTCAAGATGCTCGCCGAGCGCATCACCGAGAAGCTCGGCTGCCGGCCGGACGCGGCGCTCGCGGCGGTCGACGTCGAGGACGACGACAAGCTGCCCGACCCCACGGCGACCGAGGCGCGGCTTGCGCGGCTTATCCACGAGCGCGACACGATGGGCCCGGTCAATCTGCGCGCCGAGACGGAAGCCCAGGAACTCGAGGAGCGCATCACGACTCTCACGACCGAACGCGACGACCTCTTGGCCGCGATCGCGCGGCTGCGCCAGGGCATCGCCGGGCTGAACCGCGAGGGGCGCGAGCGGCTCCTCGCCGCGTTCACCGAGGTGGACAAGCATTTCCAGGATCTGTTCGTCCGCCTGTTCGGCGGCGGACGCGCGCATCTTTCGCTCACCGACGCCGAGGACCCGCTCGAAGCCGGGCTCGAGATCATGGCGAGCCCGCCCGGCAAGAAGCCGCAGGTGCTGTCGCTGCTTTCGGGCGGCGAGCAGGCGCTTACCGCGCTTGCGCTCCTGTTCGCGGTGTTCCTCACCAACCCCGCGCCGGTGTGCGTGCTCGACGAGGTCGATGCGCCGCTCGACGACGCCAACGTGGACCGGTTCTGCGCGCTGTTGGACGAGATCGCGCAGGCCTCGGCGACGCGTTTCCTGATCGTCACGCACCATCGGCTGACCATGACGCGGATGGACCGGCTGTTCGGCGTCACCATGGCCGAACGCGGCGTCTCGCAGCTCGTCTCGGTCGATCTTGCCGCCGCGGAAGGCCTCCGCGCGACCGCGTGACCAGGCCTGGACCGCGCCGATTTTTCGCGGTATTTCAACGTGTTGACCGAAACCCTTTGCGCCTTGACTTGCCTTGGGGGCGCCCCTATGGTGCGCCCGCCTTTGGGCGCGGCTTCGGCCCCGCATGGCAGCGCTGCCACGCTTTCCGCCGATGAACCAGGGTACTGAGCCCGCCCCGCCGGACGATTTCGACGCGCGCCTCGCGCGCGCGCGGGAACGCCGGCGGGAGCGCGACGCGGGAGCGGCAGGCCGCTCCGGACGCCTCGCACAGAGCGGGTTCGGCCTCGCGTTGCGTATCGGCGTCGAGCTCGTGGCGGCGCTTGCGGTCGGGATCGGCATCGGTCTGTTGCTCGACCGATGGCTCGGAACGACGCCGTGGCTGATGGTGCTGTTCTTCCTGCTCGGCGGCGCGGCCGGGATCTTCAACGTGATCCGCGTCGCCACGGGGATGGGCGGAACGGTGGGCTACCGCCGCGCCGGCAAGGGCGCGGCGAAGGACAATGGCAAGGACCGCGGGCCCGGCGCCGGCGGAACCTGACGAGGGGCGATAGTGGCGGATCCAGGTCACGCCGGCGGCGGCGGTCACAGCCCGCTGGCGCAGTTCGAAATCCACAGCCTCATCCCGCTGCAGCTGGGCGGGATCGACGTCTCCTACACCAACTCCGCGCTCGTGATGACGGTGGCGCTGCTCGCCGCCACGCTGTTTCTCACCCTCGGCATGCGGCGCCACGCGCTGGTGCCGGGGCGCTGGCAATCGATGGCGGAGATGTCCTACGAGTTCGTCGCGAACCTGCTGCGCGACACCGTCGGCCACGAAGGGCGCGCCTACTTCCCGTTCGTGTTCACGCTGTTCATGTTCGTGCTCCTCGGCAACCTGCTCGGGCTCGTTCCCTACAGCTTCACCTTCACGAGCCACATCGTCGTCACCTTCACGCTCGCGATCATGATCTTCATCGGCGTGACGATCCTCGGCTTCGTCAAGCACGGGCTCCACTTCTTCTCGTTCTTCGTGCCGCCGGGCGTGTCGATCGTGCTGTGGCCGCTGATGATCCCGATCGAGCTGATTTCCTACCTGTCGCGGCCCATCAGCCTCTCGGTCCGCCTGTTCGCCAACATGACGGCGGGCCACACCATGCTGAAGGTGTTCGCGGGCTTCGTCGTGAGCCTCGGCGTGATCGGCGGCTGGCTGCCCTTGGCCTTCGTCATCGCGTTGACCGGCCTCGAGCTCCTGATCGCCGTCCTCCAGGCCTACGTGTTCACCATCCTCACCTGTTTCTACATCAAGGACGCGCTGCACCTTCACTGACGGCGCGGGGCGACAACACCGGACAGACGAAAGGATTCGACATGGAAGCGGCTGCTGCGAAACTGATCGGCGCGGGACTGGCCGCGATCGGCGTGATCGGCGCGGGCGTCGGCATCGGCAACATCTTCGCCGCCTTCATCTCCTCGGTCGCGCGCAACCCCGCGGCCGCGGAGAGCGTGACGGCGATGACCTGGATCGGCTTCGCGCTGGTCGAGGCCATCGCGCTGTACGCGCTGGTCATCGCGCTGCTCGTCCTGTTCGTGTTCTGAGGCGCGAAGACCGCGACCGCCGGACCGGACGCCGCCGATGCCCCAGCTCGATCCCGCAGGCTTCGCTCCCCAGATCTTCTGGCTGCTCGTCTGCTTCGTCGTGCTCTACCTCCTGATGTGGCGCATCGCGCTGCCGAAAGTCGCCGACGTGCTGCGTGCGCGCCAGGAGCGGATCGACGACGATCTCGAAAAGGCCGGGCGGCTCAAGGAGGAGGCGGAGGCCGCGCTCGCCGCCTACGAGGCATCGATCGCGAAGGGCCGCGCCGACGCCCAGGCCGTGCTGCGCGAGGCGGCGGAGCGGATGGCGAAGGAAGCCGCCGCGCGTCAGGCCGAAACCGTCGCCCGTCTCGACCGCGAGATCCAGGACGCCGAACGGCGCATTGCCGAGGCGCGGCGCGAGGCGCTCGCCAACGTCCGTGCCGTGGCGGCGGAAGCCGCGCGGGCGGCGACGGCGAAGCTGATCGGGGCCGACGTCGCCGCGCCCGAGGCCGACGAGGCGGCCCGGCGCGCGCTCGGCGACCGCGGAGGCGCATAATGTTCGCGCAGCCGGAATTCTGGGTCGCCGTCGGATTCGTCGCGGTCGTCGCCGTGCTGTGGCGGCCGGCCGCGAAGCAGGTCGCCGCCGGGCTCGACGCGCGCGCCGCCCGCATCAAGTCGTCGCTCGACGAGGCCCGCACCCTCGCCGAGGAGGCGCAGAAGATCCTCGCCGAGCACCAGCGGAAACAGCGCGAGGCGGCGAAGGAGTGCGAGCGGATCGTCGAGCACGCGCGCGAAGAGGCGGAGCGGCTCACCCGCGAGGCGCACGATCGCCTCGAGGCCGGGCTGCGCCGCCGGGTTCAGCTCGCGCGCGAGAAGATCGCGCTCGCCGAAACCGAAGCCGCCCGGGAGGTGCGCAACGTCGCGGTCGAGGTGGCGATCGCCGCCACCCGCGCGCTGATCGCGCGCCGCCTCGACCGCGCCGGGGCGGACCGGCTGATCGAGTCCTCGATCGCGGAACTGCCCCAGCGGCTGCATTGAACGGGCATTGCTTCTGACATGCCTGTCGGGGCCGGTCTGAGACCCGCCCCTACAAGTCTGGATTCCATCACCGCTTCCGCCGGTTGCGGTTGAACTCGATCTCCTCGCGCCGCAGCTGGAAGCCGATATAGATCTCGTGCGCCGGCCCTTCGGCCTTCTGCGCCAGCGGGAATTCGAGGACCAGCGGATCGATGAAACGCGTGCGGCTCTGATTGGGCTCGAAGGTGACGCTGACCGGGAACACGCGCTTGCCGGCCTGCGACGGGTAGAGCTTGGGCACCGCGACGAAGTATTCGAGGTCGACGGCACGCGCCGCATTCGCCGGTCCGCGCGCAAGCTGGAGCGCGACGTCGAGTTCGACCGTGAGCTTCTTGTCGGTATAGCTGCAGTTTCCGGTGTACCCGGCGACCTCGGCCTCGAACTCGATGTCCGTGATGTCGCGCCCGGCGCCCGGGCGGAAGCGGGTGATCTCCGCCGTTTCGCCGACAATGAACACCTTGGGACAAGGCGGGTTGCGTTCCGAGGTACCGAACGCGCCGCACCCGCCCGCGGCGAGCGCGAGGCCGATCGCGGCGGCACGGGCCGATCGTCCGAGGCGGCTCACGCTCCGATCCGGCGAAGGGTCCTTCGCGCGCCGGTAGGCCGGCTCATGCGACCGACTTGTGGGTGCCGTCGCAGACCGGTCGTTTGGCGCTCCGCTTGCAGCCGCAGAAGAACACCTTGCCGGTCGCTTGCGCGACGTACTGCACCGGGCGGAAAGAGGTTTTCTTGTGGGTGCCGTCGCAGAACGGCTGCTTCGCGCTCTCGCCGCACTGGCACCACCAGTATTCCTTGCCCGCCTCGACCTCGATGCCGTAGGGAAACTTCTGCGCGACAACGGGCTCGGCCATGGTGTCCTCCCGATTTTGAGCCTCGCCGGTCGCCTCGCCGGGGCGCCGGCGCGCCGGAATCTAGAGGAGGGACTCGCGCGGCACAAGCGGCCGACAGCGCCGTGATTAGACAGACTGCGCAAGCAATGCTAGCCTGACCATCGGAAGCGGGCGCAAGACCCGCCGGGACGAGCTTCGTAGCCAACGAACGGGTCCGGACCGATTCGCCCCGGGGCGATGGGACGGCCCGCCATACGGGAGCAAACGATGAGCCATCGGACAATCCTCGGCGCGTTGAGCGCCATCGCCGTCGCGGCCGCGCTCGGCACCGGTCCCGCCGCCGCCGCCGACCCCTTCGTCGTCAAGATCGGCTCGTTCACGCCGCCGCGCTCGACGTTCCTGCTCGAAATCACCATCCCGTGGCTGCGCAAGATCGAGCAGGACAGCGGCAACACCATCAAGTTCCAGGAGTACTGGGGCGGCCAGCTGATCCGCGCGCCGGCCAAGCAGTTCGAGGGCATGATGAACGGCATCCAGGACGCCGCGCAAATCCTGCCCTCCTACACCCAGGCGCTGTTCCCGCAGTTCTCCGTGTTCTCGCTGCCGTTCATCTTCCGCGGCGCGGGCGCGGCGGAGGGCGCGTTCGCCGCCTGGAAGCTGCACGAGCAGGGCCTGCTCGGCGGCCTCGACAGGGTCTATGTCACCGCAGTGTACACCAACGACAATAGCGGGCTCCACTTCAACCGCGAGATCAAGAGCATCGACGAGATCAAGGGCCTCAAGGTGCGCGTCGCCGGGCCCGAAGAGGCGGAGGTCGTCCAGACGCTCGGTCTCGTGCCGGTCGCGCTGGGCACGCCGCAGGTGCCCGAGTCGCTCAACCGCGGCGTGATCCAGGGCGCGCTCGTCGGCTGGTCGGCGATCAACCAGTTCCGCATCACGCCGCTCGTCAAGACGCACGTTGACATCCCGCTTGGCGTGCGCTCGTTCTTCCAGGGCATCAACAAGTCGGTGTTCGACAAGCTGCCGGAGAAGGGCAAGCAGGCGATCGCGAAGAACAGCGGGCTCGAGCTGAGCATGCAGTACGGGCGCTTCTACGAGAACGACGGCGGCCGCATGCGCAAGGATCCCAAGGACCGCACCATCGTCACCCCGAGCCGCGCCGAGATGGACGCGCTGCACGCGAAGTTCAAACCGCAGCACGACAAGTGGGTCAAGGAGACCCCGAACGGCGCGAAGGTCATGAAGGCGCTGCAGGACATCCTGGCCGGGCTGCGCGGCAGCACCTGAGCGCCGGGCGGCGCCGGGCCGCCAGTGCCGATCGCGTGGTCGTCTCGTTTCGCGTTGTCGTAGCGTTTGCGCCAATACAAAGTCGTCATGGCCGGGGCTCGCGCGTTCCGCGCGGCCCGGCCATGACGTCCTCTCTTTTTTCGTGCGGGCGGACAATGAACGGGAGCCGGACAGCCGCGGAACAAGTCCGGCCATGGCGCAGGGGGACAGATAACGCGATACAGCCAGCCGAACGGAATCCGCTCTAATCAACACCCACCGGCGGCGTAGCCGAGCCGGCGCGAGATGTCGGACACCGCGTCGGCGAGGGCGCCGGCGACCGCGCCCTCCCACGCGGCGTCGAACGACTCGGAGCGGCCGAGCACGCAGACCACACCGATGAGCTTCTCGCGATGGTCGAACGCCGGCGCCGCGAGCGCGGCGATTCCGGGCAAGAGCGTGCCGTCGATCCGCGCCATGCGGCGGGTGCGCACCTCGTCGAGCAGGCGGGCCGTCTCGGCCGCGTCCGGCGTGGCGACGCCGGGCCGCGGCTTCGCGCGCTCGGCGGCGACGAAGTCGCGCGTCACGGGCGCGGGCAGATAGGCGGCGAAGACCCGACCGATCGCGGTGGTGAGGAGCGGGATCACCGATCCCACGCGCACGTTCATGGTGACGGCCTGGCCGCCCTCTTCCATCGCGATGATGGTCGGGCCCATCTCGCCCCAGATCGCCATGGTCACCGTCTCGCCGACGCGGTCGCGCAGCGCGGGCAGCGCGTCGTAGGCCGCGCGCACCGGGCTCATGCCGCGCAGACCGACCAGCCCGACGGTGACGGCGGCGGGGCCGATGCCGTACTTGCCGCTCTTCTCGTCCTGGGCGACGAGGCCGCTGCGTTTGAGGCTCACCAGGTACCGGTGCACCTTGCCGCGCGCCATGCCGGCCGCCAGGGCCACGTCCTTGAGCGCGAGCACGCCGCCGCCTTCGGCGAGCGCCTTCAAGATGCGCGCGGCGATCTCGACCGATTGCACGCCGCCGGCGCCGTTGGCGTCCTCCGGTGAATCGCCGGTCGCGGCACCGCGCGTGACATCGGGGCGAGGCATGCCCCCACTTTCCTGGCGGTGTCTCGTATTGCGAGACGAATCCTGCATTTCGGGAAATCCGGTTGACAGGCGGTCACGTCGTCATGAATGTTAGTACGCGTACCACATCGCAGAACAAATCGGGAGGACCATCATGGCCGGCCGCATCCACGTCAAGATCGCCCCCAAGGGGATGGGGCTCAACGATTGGGTCGCGATGGCGGAAGGCTTCTTCGCCGCCGAGGGGCTCGACGCCGAGTTCGACATGAAGACGTTTCGCGGCACGCAGTCGAGCTGGAAGGGCATGGAGTATTTCGACCGGCCGCAGGACAAGCCCTATGCCGACGGCGCCGAAGTGATTCAGGGCGCCTGCGAGTGGGGCACGATCTGCAACGCGAGCGCAGGCATGGGGCGCGTCGTGCCCGACGCCTACGGCGTCTCGCCCTGCGCCATCTTCGTGCGGTCCGATTCGCGCATCACCAAGCCCGCGGACCTCGCCGACGTGCCGATCGGCGTCGGCATGCGCGCGGGCAGCCACTTCACCGTGCCGCTGCACCTCGAGAAGCATCTGCCGCTCGAGAAGATCAAGCCGGTCAACGTGGGCGGGTTCAGCGCCCGGCTGCTTGCGCTTCTCAACCGCGAGATCGAGGCGGCGAGCCTGTTGCCGCCGCAAATCGACATGGCGAAGCAACTCGGGCTGCGCCCCGTGCTCGAGGCCGAGTTCCGCACGCTATGGTGGGTGCCGGCGAGCGCGCTCAAGGAGGCGGTGCGCGGCTATCTCAACGGGCTCGAGCGGGCCGAGAAGGCGCTGCAGGCGGACCTCAAGCGCTACCTGCCGCTGTGGAAGCACTCGATCTCGCCCGAGTTCGCCGACGAGAAGTGGGATTTCACGAAGTTCGGCCGCGGCGAGCGATTCGTGTACCAGCCGTTCCCGCGCGAGGACGTCGACGTGGTCTTCGATCAGGTGGCGCGCTGGAACCTCGACCAGTACCTCAAGGACAAGACCTACGAGCACCTGACGTTCGACGTGCGGGGGTAGGCGCAAAGCCCCAATCCTTCGAGATGCGGTGCTCCGCACCGCTCCTCAGGATGAGGAGACCTTTTCTTCTTCCTCATCCTGAGGAGGCCGCGAAGCGGCCGTCTCGAAGGATGAGGAGCCCGCTTGCTATCGCGCGCCCGTGTAGCTCGTGAGATCGATGAACTCGAGCACCGTGCCGTCGGGATCGCGGAAATAGGCGCGCGGACCGTTGATGACGCCGCCCTGGCGGTCTTCCTCGAAGAACACCTCGACGCCGTTCCGCCGGAGATGGTCGAGCGCGGCCGCATATGCCGACCCCTCGACGATGAACGAATGGTGCACCCCGTCGGAATCGTCGAGCTCGGGGTTGATCGGCGGCGGACGTTTCACCAGGATCACGCACACCCCGCCCGCATCGAGGAACGCGAGGCTGCCGTTCGGCAGGGTGAACAGGTGCTTCATGCCGACGATGTCGGTGTAAAAGCGCGCCGAAGCGGCGAGGTCGCTCACCGGGATGCTGAAATGCGCGCAACCTTTGATCTCGGGCATCGCTGTCCTTCCCGGCACGGCTAGCGCGCTCGCCCGGCCCGTCGCCGCGGCCGCTGGGCCGTGCGCCTTGCGGGCTTCGCCTTCGCCTTGCGCGCCGTGCGTTTCCATAGCTCCTTCGAGGCGAGCTTGGCCCCCTCGACCAGCGAGCGGAACTTCGCCCACACGATCGTCGGATGGATCTCGGGCGACGAGCTCGCCTGGGTGCCGAAGCCGCAATCGGCGCCGGCGATGACGTTCTCCCGCCCGACCACGCTCGCATAGCGCAGGATGCGGTCGGCGACGAGCTGCGGATGCTCGACGAGGACCGAGGCGTGCGTGATGCAGCCGGGGATGAGCGACTTGCCGTTGGGCAGCTTCACGTCCTCCCATAGGCGCCATTCGTGGTCGTGGCGCTGGTTCGCCGCCTCGAACGAATAGGCCCCCGCCTTGATCTTGAGGATGATGTCGATGACGTGCCTGAGCTCGAGGTCGTGCACCCGCGGGCCCATGTTGATGCCGTAGCAGGTGTGGTAGCGCACCCGGTCCTCCGGGATGCCGGAGAGCGCGTGGTTGATCGCCTCGATGCGCGAGGCGGCCCAGCGGCGCACCTCCTTCACGGTGAGGCCCGGGTTGCTGACGTAATGGCTCGACAGCCGCGGGTCGTCGATCTGCAGCACGAACCCGGCATCGACGATCGCCTTGTATTCGACCCGGAGCGCGTCCGCCACCGCGTAGAGGAACTCGTCGTCCGTGCGGTAATATTCGTTCCGCTGGTTGCTCACGACGTCGATCGGCGAGATCGACGGCACGAACGCCTCGGCCGCGCCCGCGGCGGCGACCGCGGCCTTGAGGTTTACAAGGTCGCGCGACAACAGGTCCTGGCCCTTGTAGGTGACCGGCCCGGTGCAGATCATCTGGTTCGACCACGACGAAATCGTGCCGGCGAAAGTGCGGCTTTCCAACCCGTAGAACTCGGGGAACTCGCGCGCTTCGCGCGAATCCGCCCACGGCGAGGCGCGCGGGATTTGCCGCGTCGTGTAGCCGCCGAGCCGCGAGTTCACATACACGGCGAAGCCCGGCTTCGAGTATTCGCCGTCGCTCACCACGTCGATGCCGGCCTCGACCTGCCGGCGCACGACGTCGGCGACCTCGCGCTTCAGCATCGTCTCGTATCCGGCGCGGTCCGACGACGCGCCCTCGTCGAGCGCCCGCATGGCCTGGAACAGGGCCGGCGGGCGGGCGAGGCTGCCGACATGGGTGGTGACGATGCGGCTGGTGCTCTGCTTCATGACTTCCCTCTCCGCGAACAGGTTTGGTCAGCGCCCACGCCGGGCGCGCTTGGCGGCGGGCTTGGCGACGCGCCGGGCGGGCTTCGCGGCGCGCCTCTGCGCCCGCGCGATCCGCCGCGCCGGTTTCGGCGCCGGCCTCTTCGCACCCCACAACTGCTTCGTCGCGATGCGCGCGCCCTCGGCGAGCGCCTCGAGCTTGGCCCACATGATCGAGGGGTGGACCCGGCGGTGGAACGGACCTTGCGCGAAGCCGCAATCGGTGCCGGCGATCACATTCTCGCGCCCGACGACGGAGGCGAACCGCGCGATGCGCTCGGCCACGAGCTCGGGATGCTCGACCACGTTGGTCGCGTGGCTGATGACGCCCGGGATCAGCACCTTGCCCTTGGGCAGCTTGACCGTCTCCCACACCTTCCATTCGTGCTCGTGCCGCGGGTTCGCGCCCTCGATCACGTAGGCGCCGGCGCGCACCTTGAGGACGAGGTCGACGATGTCCTTGAGCGGCACGTCGGTCACGTGCGGGCCGGGCCAGCTGCCCCAGCACACGTGGTAGCGCACCCGGTCCTCGGGGATGCCCTCGAGCGCGTGGTTCATGGCCTCGACGTTCAGATTCACCCAGCGGTAGTAGTCGCGGAACGTCTTGGGCGGCACCATGCGGTCGAAGGTGACGGCGGCGCGGGCGTCGTCGAGCTGCACGACGAACCCGGCATCGACGATCATTTTGTATTCGGTGCGCATCGCCGCGGCGATCGCCTCGACGCATTCCTCGTCGGTCCGGTAGAACTCGTTGCGCCGGTCGGGCACGACGCTGGTGGGCGCGGCGACCGGCAGGAACGCCTCCGCCACCTTCACGGTCGCGAGCGCGGCCCTCAGATTGTCGATGTCGGTCTGGAGTTCCGCCTGGCCGGTGTAGCGGATCGGCGCGACGCAGACGGGCTGGAACGAACCGGCCTGGCGCGCCGGGTCGGCCATGTCCATCTCGGCGTAGAATTCGGGGAACCGCGTGCGGTCGGCACCCTTGGCGTAGGGGTCGATCTGGGCGGGGCGGCGCTCGAACCCGCTCATGCGTTCGAGCACGTATTGCGACCAGGAGATGGTCTTGCCGAATTCGCCGTCGCTCACCACGTCGATGCCGGCACGGGCCTGCTCGCGCACGATGGCGGCGACCGAGTCCTTGAGGCACCGCGAATAGGCGGGCTTGTCGTAGGGCCGCCCCGCCTGGCGCGCGCGGATGAATTCGAGGAGCTCGGGCGGGCGGATCAGGCTGCCGACATGGGTGGTGAGTATGCGCTCCGTGCTTCGTTTCACGTCCTTCTCCCTAGGCCGACCGCATTCTTCGGACGATGCCGAATTCGCCGCCGAGCAGAGCCAGCCCAAGGACGAGACCGGCGATGTCGGTCCAGATTCCCCACCAGGCGATCCCCGCAGGAATCATCAGCAAGAACCCGGACAGCGCGAAGGCGCACCTGAGCACCCAGCCGATCGGGCGCACGGAATAGCCGGTGAGCCCGACGGACACGAGCCACACGCCGCCGACGGCGGTTGCAATCGCGATAGCGACCGACAGCGGCGATCCCCGGAACAGCAGGCTCGGCGAATAGACGAACAGGAATGGCACGATGTAGGCCGTCCAGCCGAGCCGCGTCGCCGCCCAGCCCGTCCGCATCGGTTCCGCCCCCGCGAGGTTCGCCGCGAAAAAGGCGGCGATCGCGACCGGCGGGGTCACGAGCGACATCATGCCGAAATAGAACACGAACAGGTGCGCCGCCATCGGATCGACGCCGAGCTTGACGAGCGACGGCGCGAAGATCACGGCG